>DASTGV010000189.1:0-11102 GCA_035718765.1 Nocardioidaceae bacterium | reverse complement strand
GAACTGGGCGTGATCGGCGATGCCGGTGAGGAATCCGCGCCGGCGCCCGCCCCGGCCCAGGAAGCACCTGCGCAGCAGGCACCGGCTGAATCCGCGCCCGCGCAGGAAGCGCCCGCCCAGCAGGCCCCCGCGCAGGAGGCTCCCGCGCAGCAGCCCGCGCCCGCCGCACAGTCCGGCGGCGCCGCCGACGGCACCCCGGTGAAGATGCCGGAACTCGGCGAATCCGTCACCGAGGGCACCGTCACCCGCTGGCTCAAGCAGGTCGGCGACGACGTCGCCGTGGACGAGCCCCTGCTCGAGGTCTCCACCGACAAGGTCGACACCGAGATTCCCTCCCCGGTGGCCGGCAAGCTCCTCGAGATCAAGGTCCAGGAGGACGAGACCGTCGAGGTCGGCGCCGAGCTGGCCGTCATCGGCTCCGGTGACGCCGGTGCCGCCGGAGGCGGTCAGCAGGCCGCCCCGCCGGCCGAGGAGAAGGCGCCCGAGCCGGAGCCGAAGCCCGAGCCGGAGCCGGAGGCCGAGCCGGAGCCGGAGGCCGAGCGGGAGCCCGAGAAGCAGCCGGAGCCGGTTCCCTCCGAGGAGCCCACGCCCGGTCAGCAGCGCGCGGCCGAGCCGAAGGCCGAGCAGCCGAAGGCGGAGACCGCCGCGCAGGGAGCGGACGCCGAGGGCCCCTACGTCACGCCGCTGGTCCGCAAGATGGCCGCCGAGCACGGCGTGGACCTCTCGACCGTGAACGGCAGCGGTGTCGGTGGCCGGATCCGCAAGCAGGACGTGCTCGACGCCGCGGCCAAGGCCAAGGAGGAGGCGGCCGCCCCGGCGGCCGAGCCGGCCGCTCCCGCGGCCCCCGCCCCGGCGGCGGCCTCCGGCAAGGCAGCGGCGGCACCGTCGGCGCCGAGCCCGCTGCGCGGCAAGACCGAGCCGATGACCCGGCTGCGCAAGGTGATCGCCAAGCGGATGGTCGAGTCGCTGCAGGTCTCGGCCCAGCTCACGACGGTCGTCGAGGTCGACGTCACCTCGATCGCCCGGCTGCGCGACTCGGTCAAGGCCGAGTTCGCGGCCCGCGAGGGCGTGAAGCTGTCGTTCCTGCCGTTCTTCGCCAAGGCCGCGATCGACGCGCTCAAGCAGCACCCGTCGCTGAACGCCTCGATCGACACCGAGAAGGGCGAGGTGACCTACTACGACCACGAGAACCTCTCGGTCGCGGTGGACACCGAGAAGGGCCTGCTCACCCCGGTCATCAAGGACGCGGGCGACCTGTCGATCGCGGGCCTGGCCCGCAAGATCGCGGACGTGGCCGAGCGCACCCGCACCAACAAGATCGGTCCGGACGAGCTGGCCGGCGGCACGTTCACGCTGACCAACACCGGCAGCCGCGGCGCGCTGTTCGACACCCCGATCATCAACCAGCCGCAGGTCGCCATCCTCGGCACCGGCAGCGTCGTGAAGCGGGCCGTCGTGATCGACGACGCGAACCTCGGCGAGACGATCGCGGTGCGCCGGATGGTGTACCTCGCGCTCACCTACGACCACCGGATCGTGGACGGCGCGGACGCGGCGCGGTTCCTGTCCGACGTCAAGCAGCGCCTCGAGACCGGCACCTTCGAGGTCTGACTCGTCCCACGGGTAGTCCGTGACGTTCTGCACCTTCCGGCGCGCGCCGGCAGCCAGAACGTCACGGACTACCCGTTTTCGGTGGGCAGGTTAGGTTCGTTCCCATGAGATTCGTGCTGGCCGGAGTCTCCGGCTTCCTCGGTACGGCGTGGCGCGACCACCTGGCCCGCGAGGGGCATGAGGTGGTGCGGCTGGTCCGCGGCGAGGCCATGTCGGCGAGCGAGTCGACCTGGAACCCGTACACCGGGCAGGTCGACCGGGAGCTGATCGAGTCGGCGGACGTCGTGAGCACGCTGTCCGGCGCTCCCCTCGAGCACTGGCCGTGGACCGCGTCGTACAAGCGCACCTTCACCGACAGCCGGGTCGCCACGACCCGCACGCTCGCCGAGGCCGTCGCCGCCTCCGACCGGAAGCCGGCGTTCCTCGCGCAGAACGGCGTCGCCGGGTACGGCGACCGGGGCGACGCGCCGCTGACCGAGGAGTCGGCGTTCGACGCGGACACGTTCATGGGCCGCGTCACCCGCGCCTGGCAGGACGCCACCACCCCGGCCGTCGAGGCCGGAGCCCGGGTGGTCGTGATGCGCACCAGCGTCGTCCTGGACCGCCGCGGCGGTGCCCTCAAGCCGCTGCTGCTGGTGTTCAAGGCCGGCGTGGGCGGCCCGGTCGGCAGCGGTGAGCAGTACTTCTCGACGATCTCGTTGCGCGACTGGGTCCGCGCCGCCACCCACCTCGGCGTCGACGACGACGCGTCCGGGGTCTACAACCTGTCGGCACCAGAGCCGCTGACGAACGCGGAGTTCGGCAAGGAGCTCGGGCGGATGCTGCACCGTCCCGCGGTGACGCCGGTCCCGGCCTGGGCGGTCAAGACGGTCGTCGGCGCCGTGTCGTCGGAGCTGCTCAGCTCCACCCGGGTGGAGCCGGCCCGGCTGCTCGAGGAGGGGTTCGTCTTCGAGCACCCCACCCTCAACGAGCAGCTCGCGGCCGCCCTCACCTGACGGCCCGCACCGCGGCGACCCGCCAGGCCCCGTCGCTCCCCCGTCGCAGGGTCAGCCGCCGGGTGTCGGCCCGGTCGCGCGGCAACGGCGTCGTGCCGGCGGCACCCACCGCCGTGGGGGCCACCAGCCGGTCGGTCACCCGCAGCACCAGCCGGTCGTCTCCCCGGGTGAGGACCTGCACCCCGAGCACCTGCGTGCGCATCCCCTCCACGCGCAGCCCCCGCCCCGTCCACCGCCGCAGCAGGCGTACGTCGGAGCGCCCGGCCCGCGAGCCGGTGACGTAGAGGTCGCGCAGCATCGGGACCGACCCGGCGGCGTAGGCCGCCGACCGCTGCGCGTCCCACGACCGCAGCACCTCAGCGGCGGGCAGGTCCGTCGGCACGGCAGCGGTCGGCCGTCGGCCCACCGGGCTCGGACCGGCCCCGACCCGGACCACCGCGACCACCAGCCCGGCGCCGACGAGCGCGAGCAGCACCACCAGCAGGATCCGGGCCCGAGTCACCCGCCCAGCCTGGCCGACACCGCGCCGCCGCGTCGGCCGTCGTCCACAGGGCCGGGATCAGACCTGGCTCAGACCGACGTCACGGCCGGCGGTCGTCGTCCAGCCGGACCCCGTCGGCGTCCCCGACGTGCAGCATCGCCGCGGTCGAGGCGTCCGCGTGGTCCGGGGTGTGCCACAGCCGGGACGGCCACCAGATGCGGGGGCCGAGGTCGTAGGCCAGCGCCGGGACCAGCAGCGAGCGCACGACCAGCGTGTCGAGCAGGACGCCGAAGGCCACGATGAACGCGATCTGGGCGAGGAACAGGATCGGCACGACCCCCAGGGCCGCGAAGGTCGCGGCCAGCACGACGCCCGCGGAGGTGATGACGCCTCCGGTGACCGAGAGGCCCTTGAGCACGCCGGGGTGCGTCCCCTGCCGGACCGACTCCTCGCGGACCCGGGTCATCAGGAAGATCGAGTAGTCGATGCCGAGGGCGACCAGGAAGACGAACCCGATCAGCGAGATCGACGGGTCGGTGCTCGGGAAGTCCAGCACGTGGTTGAACACCAGGGCGCTGATCCCGATGGTGGCGCCGAACGACAGCACGTTCGCCAGCACCAGCAGGAGCGGCGCGGCCAGCGACCGCAGCAGCAGGGCCAGCACGACGAAGATCACCAGGAGGATCGCCGGGATCACCCGCGCCCGGTCCGCGTCGGTGGTGTCTCGGGCGTCGAGCTGGATCGCGGTGTTGCCGCCGACCCGGACGTCGGGGCTGACCTGGTCGAGGTCCGACCTCAGCGAGCGCACGGTGTCGGACGCCGCGGCCGACTCGGCGGAGCCCTGCAGCGTCGCCAGCACCACGACCTTGCCGTCGACCACCTTCGGCTGCGGCGGCGCGGACCCGGCCGGCGGTCCGGCCGGCAGGTAGCTGACGCCGTCCTTGGCGATCCCGGGGTGCGACCGCAGCGCCGCGACCACGTCCTGGAGGTTCTCCTGGGGTGCGACCACGATCACCGGGGAGGACTCGTCGCTCGGGAAGTGCCGGTCGAGGATGTCCTGGGCCTTGACCGAGTCCACCTGGGTCAGGAACGTGTCCGTCTGCGGGACCGGGTCCTCGTTGAGGGTCGGCACGAAGGCCGCGAAGGCCGCCAGCACCACGAACGTCAGCACCCACACGGCCCGCGCCCGGCGGCCGACGAGGCGGGCGACGCCGCCCCACAACCCCTTGGTGTCGCGGTGCTCGGAGCCGTACATCGGCCGGAACGGCCAGTACGCCCAGCGGCCGAGCAGCAGCAGCGCCGCCGGCAGCAGGGTGAGCGCCGAGAACATCGCGGCCACGATGCCGATCGCGCCGACCGGGCCGAGGCCGCGCAGGCTGGAGAGGTCGGAGAGCAGCAGGCACAGCAGCCCGAGGACCACGGTGACGCCGGACGCGACGATCGGCTCGAAGGCCCGCCGGTAGGCCGAGACCATCGCGAGGTACACCGACTGCTCGTCCCGCAGCTCCTCACGGAAGCGGGAGACGATCAGCAGCGAGTAGTCGGTCGCCGCCCCGAGCGCGAGGATGAACAAGATGCCCTGGCTCTGCCCGTTGAGGTCGAGCACGTCGTGCTTGGCCAGCGCGTAGATCGCCGCCGAGGCGACGCCGAGCGCCAGCACGGCGGACACGATCACGACCAGCGGCAGGATGATCGTCCGGTAGACGACGACCAGGATCACCAGCACGACCAGCAGCGCGACCACCAGCAGGATGCCGTCGATGGCCCCGAACGCCGTGATGAAGTCGCCGAGGATGCCGCCCTGCCCGCCGACGAGCGCCGTCAGTCCGCTCGGCGGGTCCTTGACCACGTCGCGGATGTCGGCGACCGCCGTCTGGATCTGCTCCCCGTCCGTCGTCGCGATCGGGACCACGACCTGGGCCGCCGTGCCGTCCGAGGAGTACGTCGGAGCGCCGACCCGCTGCGCGTCCACGTGGTCGACCCCGGCCAGCGAGCGGGCGTACCCGGCGATCGCCGTCTTGTCCGCGGCGGTCAGCCCGCTGCTGCGCTGGAAGACGACCGTGGTGGGCAGCGACTGCGTCCCGGTGAACTGGAGGAACTCGTCGAGCACCTTCGTCGACTCGGCGCTCTGCGGCAGGAACGAGGCGTTGTCGTTCTTCTGCACCTCGGCCAGCCGGCCGGCGAACGACCCCAGCGGCCCCCCGACGAACAGCCACAGCAGCACCACGACGGCGGGCAGCACCCACCTCCTGCCCGGTCCGGTCCGTTGCTCGGTGTGGGCCACGACGTGTCTCCCTCGCGTCGAGGTCCGGCGCACGCAGGCCGGACTCCGTGGTTCCACATCCTCCCGCATGCACCCTGACGACGCGACGGCGGCCGGGGCGGCGGTGCGGCCGGGCGTATCCTCGGGCCCGTGGGCGACCTGATCTTCAAGACCGTCGGCTTCGGCGAGGCCGCCGTGGACTACGTCGAGGCATGGGACCTGCAGCGTCAGGTGCACGCCGCCGTCGCGGACGGCGACCCGGGCACGGTGCTGCTGCTCGAGCACCCGCCGGTGTTCACCGCCGGCAAGCGGACCGAGCCGCACGAGCGTCCGGTCGGCGACGACGTGCCGGTGCTCGACGTCGACCGCGGCGGGAAGATCACCTTCCACGGCCCCGGCCAGCTGGTCGGCTACCCGATCGTGCGGCTGCCCGACCACGTGCTGGTCGTCGACTACGTCCGCCGGGTCGAGGAGGCGCTCATAGGCGTCTGCACGGACCTCGGCGTGGCCACCGCGCGGGTGCCCGGCCGCAGCGGCGTCTGGATCGCGGAGGACGACCGCGGCCCGGAGCGCAAGGTCGCCGCCCTCGGCATCCGGGTCAGCCGCGGGGTGACCATGCACGGGTTCGCGCTGAACTGCGACGTTGACCTCTCCTGGTACGACCGGTTCGTGCCCTGCGGCATCAGCGACGCCGGGGTCACCAGCCTCAGCGCCGAGCTCGGCCGGGACGTGACGGTCGAGGAGGTCGTCCCGCTCGTCGAGCGGCATCTCACCGAGCTGCTCGCCTGGGCGCCGTACGACGCGACGCCGGACTACCCCGCGAAGCCCGAGCCGGGCCGTCGCGTGCGGCTCATCACGCCGACACTGTAGGGACGCCCGCGGCGTGTCCCCCGATCCCCGGCCCGGCGGGCACGGGAGACTCGGGCAATGCCCGGCACCCCCGACCTCGTCGTCGAGACGACCGGCCTGCGCAAGGCGTTCCGCACCCGGCGCGGCCGGAAGGTGGTGGCCGTCGACGGCCTCGACCTCGCGGTGCCGGCCGGCGGCGTGCACGGCTTCCTCGGCCCCAACGGCTCCGGGAAGACCACCACCATCCGGATGCTGCTCGGCCTGGCGCGGCCCAGCACGGGCTCGATGGCGCTGTTCGGCGAGCCGGTCCCCCGGCGGCTGCCGCAGGTGATGGGCCGGGTCGGCGCGGTGGTCGAGCAGCCCAAGTTCGTGCCCGCGTTCACCGGCCGCAAGAACCTCACGCTGCTCGCGCACGCCGTCGGCGTCCCCACCAAGGCGGTGGACACCGCTCTCGCGCAGGTCGGCCTCACCGGCAGGGAGAGGGAGCGCTACAAGGGCTACTCGCTCGGGATGAAGCAGCGGCTCGCGATCGCGGCGACCCTGCTGAAGGCGCCCGACCTGCTGATCCTGGACGAGCCGACGAACGGTCTCGACCCGGCCGGCATCCGCGACATCCGCACGATGATCCGCGAGCTCGGCGAGAGCGGCGTGACCGTGCTGCTGAGCTCGCACATCCTGGCCGAGGTGCAGCAGGTCTGCCACTCGGTCTCCATCATCGGCAACGGCCGGCTGCTCGCCTCCGGCGCCGTGGACGACCTCGTGGGCGAGCAGCAGGTGCGGCAGGTGCGGGTCGGGGTGGCCGACCCCGGCGCCGCTCAGCGGGCGCTGCAGGGCACGCGGTGGCGGGTGACCCGTGACCGGGACCGGCTCGTCGTAGAGGGTGCCGAGCGCCCCGAGGACATCACGCGCGCGCTGGCCGGCCACGAGATCTACGTGCGCGAGCTGACCCCCGTGCGGGCCGACCTCGAGTCGGTCTTCCTCCAGCTGACCCGGGACACCTCCCTGCACCGGAGCGGTCCCGTCGACCGTCGCGCGGACGACGCCGACGACACCGTCGAGGGAGGTGCCGCGTGAGGCTGCTGCGTGTCGAGGTCTCCCGGTTCTTCTCCCGCCGGGCCGTGGTGCTGCTGGTGCTGGGCGCGGCCCTGCTCACCGGGCTGCTCGCCGGCAGCCGGATCTGGGACACCCGCCCGGTCAGCGCCACCGACCTCGCGGAGGCCCGGGCCCAGGTGGCCGAGCAGCTCGCGCAGCCCGGCTTCCAGCGGGAGCTGCGGACCTGCCGCGACGACCCGGCGACGTTCTTCGGCCCTGGCGCGACCGCGGCCGACTGCGACGCGAACCTGGTGCCGACGCCCGCGAACTACCTGAACCGCGCCACGCTCGACCTGGCCGAGGAGCGGCGCGGCAACGGGACCGCCCTGGTCGTGCTCGTGGCCGCGCTGATGGTCATCGTCGGGACGACGTACGCCGGCGGCGACTGGCACACCGGCTCGATCAGCAACCAGCTGCTGTTCGAGCCGCGGCGGACCCGGGTCTGGGCCACCAAGGCCGCCGTCGCCCTCGTCGGCTGCGGTGTCGTGGCCGCCGTGCTGCTGGCCGCGTTCTGGACCGCCCTGGCGCTGGTCGCCCGGTCCCGCGGGATCCCCACGGAGCCTGAGGCGGTCACCCAGATCCTGTGGGAGTCGGGGCGGGGGGTGGCCCTCGCGGCCGCCGGAGGCCTGGGCGGGTTCGCCCTCACCATGCTGCTGCGGCACACGGTCGGCACGCTCGCCCTGCTGTTCGCCTACGCGGCCGGCGGCGAGGCGCTGCTCGCGCTGCTGCCGGTCGACGGGTCCGCCCGGTTCAGCCCCACCTACAACGTGTTCGCCTGGATCCGGGACGGGGTGCGGGTCTACGACCAGAGCCTGGCCTGCACCCCGAGCCAGGGCCCGACCTGCGACCAGCGGCTGACCATCACGCTGCTCGACGGCGCGACGTACCTCGGGGTGCTGCTGCTGGTCACACTGGTCGTCTCGGCGCTGCTGTTCCGCCGCCGCGACGTGCCCTGAGGGTCACCCGGGACGATTGGGGTCGCCCGAGGCCGCGGCGTAGAGTGTGCGGGTGACCCACACCCCCCTCCAGCCAGGTCCGGGCGCGCCCGCGAGTGCCACGCCGGACGGACGCAAGCTGCTCCGCCTCGAGGTCCGCAACAGCGAGACCCCGATCGAGCGGAAGCCGGAGTGGATCAAGACCCGCGCGAAGATGGGCCCGCAGTACCGCGAGCTGCAGAACCTCGTGAAGTCCGAGGGCCTGCACACGGTCTGCCAGGAGGCCGGCTGCCCCAACATCTTCGAGTGCTGGGAGGACCGCGAGGCGACCTTCCTGATCGGTGGCGAGCAGTGCACGCGGCGCTGCGACTTCTGCCAGATCGACACCGGCAAGCCGGCCGCGCTCGACCGGGACGAGCCGCGCCGGGTCGCCGAGAGCGTCCGCTCGATGGGGCTGCGCTACGCCACCATCACCGGCGTCGCCCGCGACGACCTGCCCGACGGGGGCTCCTGGCTGTACGCCGAGACGGTCAAGCAGATCCACGCGCTCAACCCCGACACCGGCGTCGAGAACCTCATCCCGGACTTCAACGGCAAGCCCGACCTCCTCGAGGAGGTCTTCGAGTCCCGTCCCGAGGTGCTCGCCCACAACGTCGAGACCGTGCCGCGGATCTTCAAGCGGATCCGGCCGGCGTTCCGCTACGACCGCTCCCTCGACGTGCTCACCCAGGCCCGGGAGTTCGGGCTGGTCACCAAGTCCAACCTGATCCTCGGCATGGGTGAGACCCGCGCGGAGGTCTCGCAGGCGCTGCGCGACCTGCACGGCGCCGGCTGCGAGCTGGTCACGATCACCCAGTACCTCCGTCCCTCCCCGCGCCACCACCCCGTCGAGCGCTGGGTCCGGCCGGAGGAGTTCGTGGAGCTGAAGGACGAGGCCGACGAGATCGGCTTCGCCGGCGTGATGTCCGGCCCGCTGGTGCGCTCGTCGTACCGCGCCGGGCGGCTCTACACCCAGGCGATGGAGGCCCGCGCCGCCGCGTCGGCGCAGCCCGCCTGACCACGACCGCCCGCCGGGTCTGCGAGAATCTCCCGTCCCCGTCAGAGCAGTACGACCAGAAGCAGCAGAGGCTCACCCGATGGCCAAGAAGGACGCGCCCGCCGAGAAGAAAGAGGGCCGGCTCAAGCAGATCGCCCTCGTCTACCAGATGACGAAGAAGACCGACCCGCGGATCGGCCTGATCCTGCTGGGCGTCTTCGTGGTGACCGCGCTGGTCGCCTACGGCATCTTCATGCTGGTCCCCGGCGGCTGGGTCTTCGACGTCATCACCGCCGTGCTGTTCGGCGTGCTGTCCGCGCTCATCGTGTTCAGCCGCCGGGCGCAGAAGTCGCAGTACGCCCAGATCGAGGGCCGGGCCGGTGCCGCCGCGGCGGTGCTGGGTCAGCTCAAGCGGGGCTGGAAGGTCGACCCGGGCATCGCGTTCAACCGCAACCAGGACCTGGTGCACCGCGTGGTCGGGCCTCCCGGCATCGTGCTGGTCGGCGAGGGCAACCCCAACCGGCTCAAGACGCTGCTGGCCAACGAGCGGCGCAAGCACGAGCGGGTCGCCTCCGAGACCCCGATCTTCGAGGTCATCAGCGGTGACGGCGAGGGTGCGGTGCCGGTGCCGAAGCTGACGCGCCACGTCACCAAGCTGGGCCGCAACATCAAGCCGGCCGAGATGACCGACGTGCTGCAACGGCTGCGGGCGCTCGACGCGAACCGCTCGAACATCCCGATCCCCAAGGGGCCGGTGCCGACCAGCATGAAGGGCGCCCGCCAGAACATGCGCGGGCGCTGACCTCCGGCCCGCCGGGGGGCTCAGCCCGCCTGCTTCATCATCGACGAGGCGTCGACGACCTTGCTCGCCGGCGGCGCCTCGACCGACACCGGCACGCCCCACTTCGACATGGACATGTCGACGCTCTGGCCGGCCACCTCGAACTGCATGCGGCGCAGCAGGTCGTGGTCGTCCAGCCACATGTCGTAGACGAGGTTCTTGGGCATGCCCGGGACGGTCTGCTGCTTCATGGCCCGGAACATCGCGGCGCTGTCCACCACGACCCGGTAGTGGTCGGCGTCCACGCCGTCGACGTTCTCCGCTCCGACGTACGTGACCTTGCGGACGCCGGACCTCATCGCCCGGACGCTGGTGAGCGGGTCCATCTGCTCCGAGAGGCTGCCGAAGGACCTGCTCATCGGGTTGCTCTTGTCCTTCGGGTCGATCTTGAGGAACTTCCCGGCCGGGGTGACCGACGGGATCGTCATGTACACGATGCCGTCGACGACCCGCATGTCCATCTTGCCGGCGCCCATCTGCGCCATCGACATCGTCATCCGCATCTCGGGGCCGGACTTGGCGTAGGAGACGTCGCCCTCGGCCGTCACCGACATCGCGCCCGACATCGTCATCGTCATGTGCGCGGACCCGGCCTTGAAGGGCCCCGTGGTGACGGCCTCGACCAGGCCGTTGCGGTCCAGGTGGTCGCCGGCTCCGGTGCCGTCCCCCTGTCCGGTGGTCGCGCCGGCCGTGGGCGAGCCGGCGGCGGCCGCGGGTGTGTCGGTGGCCGAGGCCGACCCGTTCAGGGCCGGCGTGTCGGCCTTGGTGGCGCCGGTGCCGTCGTTGCACGCGGTGAGCGTGCCGGTGGCGACGGCCAGGACGGCGAGCGAGGCCAGTGTCTGTCGGATGCGCATGTGTGTGAACCCCCGTGGAGCGGTCGAGTGGCCCTCACTCTAGGGCGTGGTTGGATGGTCCGGACGGGAAGCGGGGCGGGAGGTACGGCGATGGCAGTGCCCGGACGACGGGTCCCCGAGGGAGCACCGGCCGAGCTCGCCCGGA
>DASTGV010000188.1:0-7675 GCA_035718765.1 Nocardioidaceae bacterium | reverse complement strand
CGCCACCTTGATGGTCGACATGGCGCACTTCGCGGGCCTGGTGGCCGGCAAGGTGTTCACCGGCGACGAGGACCCGGTGCCGCACGCGCACGTCACCACGACCACCACGCACAAGTCGCTGCGCGGGCCGCGGGGCGGCATGGTGCTGTGCCAGCCGGAGTACGCCGACGCCGTCGACCGTGGTTGCCCGATGGTGCTCGGCGGCCCGCTCGGGCACGTGATGGCGGCCAAGGCCGTCGCGCTCGCCGAGGCCCGGCAACCGAGCTTCCGGACCTATGCGCAGAACATCGCCGACAACGCCAAGTCCCTGGCCGACGGCTTCCTGTCCCGCGGCGCCAAGCTCGTCACCGGCGGCACCGACAACCACATCGTGCTGCTCGACGTGACGTCGTTCGGCCTCACCGGCCGGCAGGCCGAGTCGGCCCTGCTCGACGCCGGCGTCGTCACCAACCGCAACTCGGTGCCGGCCGACCCCAACGGCGCGTGGTACACCTCCGGCATCCGCTTCGGTACCCCGGCGCTCACGACCCGCGGCTTCGGCCACGACGAGTTCGACCGGGTGGCCGAGCTCGTGGTCGACGTGCTCTCCTCGACGACGCCCGGCACCACCAAGGCCGGCGCCCCGTCGAAGGCGACCTACACGCTCGCCGACGGCGTCGCCGACCGGACCAAGGCCGCGTCCGCCGAGCTGCTCGACAAGCACCAGCTGTACCCGGGTCTCGAGCTCTCGTAGGGCGGGCCGGGCCGCATGGGGCTGCTGATCTCACCGGAGGAGCTGGCCGGCGTCCTGGCCGACGTGACCGTGCTGGACGTGCGCTACCGGCTGGGCCGGTCCGACGGCCACGCGGAGTACCTCGCGGGGCACGTCCCGGGCGCGGCGTACGTCGACCTGGCGACCGACCTCGCGGACCCGCCGGGCGACCCGGTCGACGAGCGGGGCCGGCACCCGCTCCCGGACCCGGAGCGGTTCGCGGCGGCCATGCGCCGCGCGGGCGTGCGCCGGGACCGGACCGTCGTGGTCTACGACGACTGGTCCGGCCAGGCGGCGACCCGGGCCTGGTGGCTGCTCGGCGACCACGGCCACCCGGACGTGCGGGTGCTCGACGGCGGCTGGGCGTGGTGGACCCGCAGCGGCCAGGACGTCGAGACCGGTGAGGAGCGGCCGGTCGAGGGCGACCTGCGTCCCGACCCCGGCCACCTGCCGGTCGTGGACGCCGACGGCGCCGCCCGGGTCGCGCGCGAGGGCGTGCTGCTCGACGCGCGGGCACCGGAGCGCTACCGCGGCGAGAGCGAGCCGGTCGACCCGGTCGCCGGGCACGTCCCGGGCGCGGTCAACGTGCCGACCGCCGCGAACCTCGACGACGGGCGCTTCCGCCCGGTCGCCGAGCTGGCCGAGCTCTACGCCCGGGCGCAGGGGGCCGAGGAGGTGGCGGCGTACTGCGGCTCCGGGGTGACCGCCACGCACGACCTGTTCGCGCTGGCGCTGCTGGGCCGGCGGGCCGCGCTGTACCCCGCCTCCTGGAGCGGCTGGGTCGCCGACCCGGCACGTCCCGTCGAGACGATGTGACTTTTCAGCCCGCTCGTTCGTTGGACACCACGTCGGGGGGTTGGTGTTCTCCCAGGGGCCGGCCCCCCGACACCTCCAGCCGGGCCAGCAGCGACTCGAAGATGCCCGCGGCCGTCGGCACGTCCAGCAGCCCCGCCTCGTACGTCGACCAGCCGAACGTCGCGCGCCCGTCCAGGACCGCCTCGTCGAGCGGCACGCTGCCCGGCGCGAGCACGGTCCGGGCGCTCGCCCCGGCGGTGCGGTGCTCCTCGCAGTCGCACGCCGAGCGCAGGATCAGCGCGGCCAGGTCGCAGCGGGCGTAGCGGCGCAGCACCACGCGGGTGCCCTGCGCACGCAGGTGCAGCACGGTGTCGCCGGAGCGCAGCCAGAGCTGCACGGGCACGGCGTGGCTGGGGGAGAGGACGGTCCAGCCGCGCGCGGAGAGCGCGGCGGTCCAGGTGCGGAAGTCGAGCGATGAGGTCACGGCAGGTCCTGCGGGAGTCGCGGCGGCTGGGGACGACGAGGGCACCAGCCGGGCGGCTGGTGTCAGCGACAGCGACAACACAGGTGCAACATGACGGGCAGACCCTACCAGTGCACGCCCTTGAGCACCTTCGCCAGCAGCAGCTGCTGCGGCGACGCCTCCGACTCCCCGTCGTCGGCGCCCTCGGAGCCGCCCTTGGCCGCCGGCGAGTCGGGGAACACCTGGTAGGCGAGGTGCAGCACCCGGAAGGTCGTCTTGGGGGCCAGCGTGTGCGCGACGGCGCCGAGGTTGCCCAGGGCGGTGTTCACCTCGTGGGGGCGGTCGACCATCGCCGCGATCACCATGTCGGCGGCCTGGGCGGGGGAGATGGTCGGGAACTTCTGGTAGATCTTCGTCGGCGCGATCATCGGCGTGCGCACCAGCGGCATGTGGATCGTCGAGAACGACACCCCGTCGCCGACCAGCTCCGAGGCGACCACGTTGCTCCAGGCGTCCAGGGCGGCCTTGGACGCGACGTACGCGCTGAACCGCGGCGGGTTCGTCTGCACGCCGATCGAGCTGATGTTCACGACGTGCCCGTGCTGCTGCTCGCGCATCTTCGGCAGCAGGCCCGTCACCAGCCGGATCGCGCCGAAGTAGTTGAGCTGCATGGTGCGCTCGAAGTCGTGGAAGCGGTCCTCGGAGAGCCGCAGCGAGCGGCGGATGGAGCGGCCGGCGTTGTTGACGACGAAGTCGATCGTCTCGTGCTCGGCGCACAGCTGCTCGCAGAGCGCGTCGATCGCCTCCAGGTCGGAGAGGTCGCAGCCGTAGACGTGGGCCCGGCCGCCGCGCGACTCGATCTCGGCCTTGGTGTCCTCGAGCTTGTCCTTGCCGCGCGCGACCAGGATCGGGATGCCGCCGGCCTGTGCGACCTTGAGCGCGACGACCTTGCCGATGCCGGAGGAGGCGCCGGTGATCACGACCCGCCGGTCCCGCAGCTTGTCGGTGATGCCGCTGTCCTCGGCGGTGGCCCGGTCCAGGTGCTCCTCCCAGTAGGTCCACAGCGTCGCGGCGTACCCCTCGAGGTCGGGGCAGGAGACGCCGGAGCCGGCCAGCGCCCGCTCGGTGCGGCGCGAGGCGTAGGTCGTCGGGAAGGAGATGTGCTCCAGCACCTCCGGGGGTACGCCGAGCCGGCCGATCGTCTCGCGCAGCGCGAGCTGGGCCGGTGCCGTGCGCAGCACGCTCTGCAGCAGACCGACCGGACGCAGCGCCCGGGGGAGCAGCGTCGTGGGCAGCACCCCGGTCACCCGCCGGTCGAGCGGCACCGCGAACTGGGGCGCCTTGGCCGCGGCCGCGAGCGTGTTGACCACGTCGACGGTGCGCTGCGGGTCGGGGTTCACCAGGTGGAACGCCTGGCCGTCGAGGCCGGGCTGGTGGGCGATGTGGTCCATGGCCGAGGCGACGTAGTCGACCGGCACCACGTTGGTGTCGCCGAGGTCGACGCCGATGACCGGCAGCCAGGCCGGCAGGGTGTCGCGGAGCCGCTTGAACAGCGGGAAGAAGTAGTAGGGGCCGTCGATCTTGTCCATCTCGCCGGTCTCGGAGTGCCCGACCACGACGGCCGGGCGGTAGACCCGCCACGGCACCGGGCACTCCTCACGGACGATCCGCTCGGACTCGAACTTCGTCCGGTGGTAGGCCGAGGGCAGCCCCTGCCCGACGTCGAACATCGTCTCGTCGAACGTGCCGTGGTAGTCGCCGGACGCCGCGATCGACGACACCTGGTGGAACACACCCGCCCGCAGGGCGCCGGCGAGGTCGAGGGCGGCCCGGGTCCCGCCGACGTTCAGCTGCTCGTTGAGCTCGTCGGAGGCGGTCATGTCGTAGAGCGCCGCGACGTGGAAGAAGTGGTCGATGCTGCCGCGGTGCTCGCGCACCCAGGTCCGCGCGACGCCGAGGCCCGGCCGGGTCAGGTCGCCGGTGACGGGCGTGACCCGGGACGGGTTGCCCCAGGAGCGGAGCAGGTGTCCGAGCCGCCCCTCGGAGCCCTTGCGCACGAGGACGAAGATCTCGCCCTCGCGGTTGTCGAGCAGCTCCTGGACCAGGTGCCTGCCGATGAAGCCGGTGGCACCGGTGACGAAGTAGGCCATGCAACGCTCCGCGGTAGTCGGTTCCGAGGCGGATACCCCGCGTTGAGGTTACTGATGGGTAATGAGTGTGTCCAGGGTGCGGCTGGTCACTCGCGCTTGCCGCCGCCGAACATGATCTCGTCCCAGCTCGGCACGGACGCGCGCCGGCCCTTCTTCGACGAGCGGCGCGGGGCCTCCGGCTCGGCGGCCGGCTCCTCCTCGGCGGCCTCGTCGGCCACCTCGGTGGCGTCCTCCGGCTCGGCCACCTCGGGGTCGGACTCGCTGCCGAGCTCGACCGGGGCGGGGCGCTCGCTGGCCTGGGTGGCGATCCAGTCGGCGTCGCCCGTGGCCCGCACCGCCGCCGCGGTCGCCGACAGGTCCTCGGTCGCCTCGTCGGCGGGTGCCTCGTTGACCATCCCGATGGCGTCCTCGCCGAGCGGCAGCTCCTCGTCGGCGCCGACCGCCGAGAGCCGGCGGGGACCGGTCGCGGTGCGCGGCTGCGGGCCGCGGGCCGAGGTCTGCTCGCCGACCAGCCAACGGGCCTCGTCGTCCTCGGCCACCACGTAGCGGCCGGGCGCGTCGAACACGAACTCGGCGTGCCGGGCGCTCTCCCCGGAGCGGTAGTCGGCGACCACGGTCCAGCGGCCGTCCTCGCGCCGCCAGGCGTCCCACGCCACCGACTCGGGGTCGACGTTGCGGCCGCGCAGCCGCTCGGCGACGGCGTCCCAGAGGATCCGGGCCGGGCCCTCGGAGTTCTTGCGGCGGACGGAGGCGCGCAGCGCCCGGTCGGCCACGTGGGCGCGCTCGGCGAGCACCGGGGTGGCGTAGCCCATGACCTTCTCGAGGGTCGTCTGGGCCGCGGCGGCCACCGCCTCGGGCGACTCGCCGGCCCGGATGCGGGCCTGGATGTCGCGCGGACGCAGAGCGCTTTCCATGGTGATCTCCAACTGGCCGAGGCGGGCGTGCTCGCCGCGGAGCGCGGCTCGGAGCCGGGCGTCGGCCGGAAGGGTGAACTCCTCGCCCGCCTGGTTGACCAGGACCAGCTTCTGCTTGTCCTCGGTCAGCCCCACGAGCGTGAGGTCCTGCTCCTTCATCGGGTGCCCTGCTCCGTTCCAACGTTCGTGGTCGTGGGGTCGAGCCTACTTCCTCGGGTGCCGCGCACCGGTCACGCCGCACGCGGGTCGGCAGCCCGTCTTGGCGCCCGCGCCCCTACCCTTGCGAGGTGCTCGTCGTCCTGGACCTGGTCGGCATCTTCGTGTTCGCGATCACGGGTGCCCTGGTCGCCGTCCGCAAGGACCTGGACGTGTTCGCGGTCCTGGTGCTGGCCGGCACGACGGGCCTCGGCGGCGGCTTCATCCGCGACGTGCTGATCGGGGCCCTCCCGCCCGCCGCGCTCGCCGACTGGCGCTACCTGCTCGTGCCGGTGGTGGCCGGCGTCGTCACGTTCTACTTCCACCCCGCGCTCGGCCGGATGGAGCGGCTGGTCAACGTGCTGGACGCGGCCGGGCTCTCGCTGTTCTGCGTGACCGGGGCACTCAAGGCGCTCGACTACGGCCTCGGGCCCGTGCCGGCCGCGCTGATGGGGATGGTCACCGGCATCGGCGGCGGCATCCTCCGCGACGTGCTCGCCGGCCGGGTGCCGCTGGTGTTCCGCGGCGAGCTCTACGCGACGCCGGCCCTGCTCGGGGCGCTGGTCGCGGTGCTCGGTGCCGGGGCCGGGGTGCCGGCCGGGGTGGTCGCGGTGCCCGCGGCCGCCGTCTGCTTCGGCTGGCGGGTGCTGGCGATGCGGCGCGGCTGGAACGCCCCGCGGGCCACCGGGTCGGCCAGCACCTAGGACGTGGCTCTCGAACCTGCCGCGGCGGCCTCTTCTCGAGAGACGCCCTGACCGCTCACCAGAGCAGCGTGCCGGGGTCGCCCTTGAACGGGCCGACCACCTTCGAGGTGACCCAGCCGCCGTAGAACCCACCCGGCTGCGGCCGGACCACCTCACCGTCGACCGTGCACCGGTCCACCAGGCCGGGGTAGACCGCGACGTGGTCGACCAGTGCGGTGTACGCCGCGGTCGGCACCGGGTAGAACCAGCCGGCGCGGGCCGCCACGACGTCGCCGCCGACCACGTCGAGGTAGGACGCCTGGCCCTTCCACTCGCAGTAGGACCCGCCGCGCGCCGTACGCAGGGAGCCGGGCACGAACGCCGAGCGGGGCAGGTAGTAGGTGGGCGGGTGGCTGGTCTCCAGGACCCGGATCGCCGCGGTCGTGCGCGCGACCGGCTCACCGCCGAGCACCACCTCGACCACCGCGTCGGTGCGCTCGAGCCGCGGCGGGCGCGGGTAGTCCCAGACGGACTCCTGCCCGGGGCCGGGGGTCTCCGGGGTCGGGCGGTTCACGGCCCGAGCACCCGGTCGAGGTAGGCGTTGGTGAACAGCCGGTCGGGGTCGACCCGGTCGCGCACCGCCAGGAAGTCCGCGAACCGCGGGTAGGCCGGCGCCAGGTCCTCGGCGGTCCGCGTGTGCAGCTTGCCCCAGTGCGGCCGCCCGTCGTACGCCTTCAGCACCCGCTCGACGCCCGCGAAGTACGCCGTGTGGTCGGTCTGCGCGTTGGTGTGGAACGCGAGGTAGACCGACGGCCGGTCGTGGGCGGCGGACAGCCACACATCGTCGGCCGGGGCGTGCCGGACCTCCACCGGGAAGCTGATCCGCCAGCCCTGCTGCTCGACCAGGGCCCGGACCTCGGTCAGCGCCTGCATGCCGGCCGCGCGGGGGACGGCGTACTCCATCTCCCGGAAGACCACCCGGCGGGGCGAGGTGAACACCCGGTGGGAGGCGTCGGTGTAGGTGCGCGCCGTCAGCGCCCGCGAGGAGAGCCGGTTGATGCCGGGGATGGCCCGGGGGACCCGGTTGCCGACCCGGTTGAGCAGCCCGAAGGCGGTGTTCGCGAGCAGCTCGTCGTCGACGTACGCCCGCACCCGCGAGAGTGGGGCCAGGTCGTCGAGCGTGCGGTGGTTGCGCTTGGTCAGCATCCGGTCGGTGTGCGGGAACCAGTACGCCTCGGCGTACTCGGCACCGCCCACGAGCTCGTCGAACCCGTCGACCACCTCCGACCACGACAGCGGCTCCTCGACCGCCTCGAGCGCGAACGCCGGCTCCACCAGGAAGGTGACCGCGGTGAGGATGCCCACCGCGCCGAGCCCGAGCCGGGCGGCCTGGAACAGCGCCGCCTCCTCCGCCGTGCCGTGCGGACCGGCCTGCACGAGCGACCCGTCACCGGTGACGACCTCGAGGCCGGCCACCTGCGCGGACAGCGACGCCCAGTGCCCCCCGGTGCCGTGCGTGCCGGTGGCGATCGCGCCGGCGACGGTCTGCCGGTCGATGTCGCCCATGTTGTGCAGCGCCAGACCGAGACCCTGCAGCCGCTCGTTGAGGACGTGCAGGGGCGTGCCGGCCAGCACCGTGACCGTCATCGCCTCCCGGTCGACCGTGCGGATCCCGACCAGCCGGTCGGGACGCAGGAGCAGGCCGTTCGCGACCGCGATGCCGG
>DASTGV010000187.1:0-15244 GCA_035718765.1 Nocardioidaceae bacterium | reverse complement strand
GCCGCTTGGGACAGCGGCCACACGCCGAAGTGCCGGCAACCGTCGATCTCCTGGCTCGCGTAGTAGTCACCGTCGAGCTGCCGCAACGGCAGTCCGAGGGCGTCCACGTAGAGGCGGCGGCTTTCCGCCGCATCCGGCGTGATCACGGCGACGCTCGCGACGGACTCGATGTGCACACCATCACCTCCCCAGCCGCACCCTCGAACATAGCCGCCGTCTGCGCACTGTCGGAACATCCTGATGCCGCCGTCCGGTCGTCCGCACAGCCGTTGTCGCCCAGGTGGGTCCTCGGCGGCGGCGGATAACCGTTGGAGCCACCGCGCCGGCCATGCGAGGATTCCCCGCAGCGGCGCCGTCCAGCGCCCAGCCCGCGCGTCGGCCCCAGTCCGAGCGAGGTGGCGAAGGGGAGCAGATCCTCGGGCGGTCACATGGCACTCGTCGCTCCACACGCACTGCGGCGGCGGACTGGGGACGCGACGCAGGCGAGGTGAAGACAGTGACCAGGGACCATGACTTCAAGCAGGTCGTCCGCAGGCGGATGGCCCAGACCGGTGAGACCTACACGGTCGCCCGAGCCGCTCTCGAGCAGCAGGCTCCGCCGGGGAGGGCGACGCCTCGGGGGACGACCGACCGGACGGTGTACGACGCAGCGCGGCGCGAGCAGGAACGGCTGGTCGGTCGCCTCTTCACCGACGGCCGGCTGGCGCAGATCCCGGCCAAGCGCAAGACCAGGGCGGGAGCGTTGCTCGAGGTGCTCACCCGTTTCGAGCCGGGCCGGGTCTACACCGAGCCCGAGGTGAACGAGGTGCTCCTCGGCGTCCACGAGGACTTCGCCTACCTGCGCCGCGAGCTGGTGAACTACCACTACCTCGAGCGCGCCGACGGCCGCTATCGCGTGGTCGCACAGACTCCTGTGCGGGCGCCGGTCGAGCGCCAGGAGATCCCGGACTGGGAGTCGGCCTGGCTGCCCGGGTTCCTGGCGGGCGGCGGCTGAGCGGAACTCACCCAGTGTGGGTTCAGTCCCCGTCCGGACCGCCGACCTCGGCCAGGAGCCCGGGCACGGTGGCCGGCAGCTCGCGGGCCAGGAAGCCGAGCCGGCCGATCGTAGCGGCCAGCCGCTCGCCGGCCCGGCCGTGCAGGTGCGAGCCCCAGACGGCGGCCTGCACGGGCTCGGCGCCGCGGGCCAGCAGACCCGTGACGATGCCGGCCTGGACGTCGCCCGAGCCCGAGACACCGAGACCGGGGCCGCCGGTGTCCACCAGCCAGGACCGGCCGTCGGGGTCGCCGACGTACTTCGTCGAGCCGCCGAGCACCACGACCGTACGGGCCTGCTTGGCCAGGAGCAGGGTGGCCGCGACCGGGTCGTCGGCCACCTCCTGCTCGTCGCGGCCGAGGGTCAGCGCGGTCTCGGTGGGGTTGAGGGTGAGCACCGGGCTGGAGTCGAGGTGGTGCAGGCGGGAGAGGTCGCCGGTGAGGCAGGCGGAGCCGAGGGCGTCGACCACGACCGCCTGGCGGGTCAGCCGCGCGACCACGGCGCCGAGCAGGGCGTCCGCCGCGTCCGGGCTGGTCATCCCCGGCCCGAGCAGCACGGCGGCCGCGGCGTCGGCGAGCTCGACGACCTGGTCGGCCGCGTCGGCGGCGATGTCTCCCGAGGGGCCCTCGGGGGCCTTGGCCACCAGGGCCTCGGGGATGCTGACCGCCATGTGGCTCGCCACGCTCTCGGTGGTGAGGACCTGCAGCTTGCCGCCGCCGGCCCGCAGGGCCGCCTCCCCGGCCAGCTGCATCGCGCCCGGCACGCTCGAGCTGCCACCCACGAGCAGCACCGTGCCGCGCGCGTGCTTGCTCGAGCCCGGGTCCGGGAGCGGCCACCGCGCGAGCGTGTCCCGGGAGACGTGGGTGGGGTCAGCCATCGTGCACGGCTCCGGCCTGGGAGTGCTCGTGCGTGCGGTCCGCTCCCTGCGACTCGACCGCGGCGGTGTCCCCGAACGACTCGAGCTCGAGACCGTCTCGCCCTCGGCGGTAGGTCGTCATGGAGACGTTGGCGAGCTGGTGCTCCTTCTCCACGGCCAGCAGCTGCTGCTCGTCGAGGCCGTCCAGGACGTAGCGCACGCTCATGATCACCGCCTGGTGGGTGAACAGCCACACCCGCTCCGAGGCGAAGCCGTGGCGCAGGTCGGCCAGGAGGGAGCGCACCCGCAGCACCACGTCGGCCCAGCTCTCGCCCGACGGCGGCTGGTAGTAGAACTTGCCCACCCGGGAGCGACGTTCGGCCTCCTCCGCGTACTCGGCGCGGATGCCCGTGCCGGTCAGCCCGTCGAAGAGGCCGAGGTCCCGCTCCCGCAGGCGCTCGTCGACGACGATCTCGACGTCCAGGTCCGCGACGGCGATCCGGGCCGTGTCGAGGGCGCGGCGGTACGGCGAGCTCACGACGAGCGTGGGCCGCTGCTCCTCGGGCGCCTCCTTCAACCAGGTCCGCAGCGCCTCGGCCTGGCCCCGGCCGGTGTCGGACAGCTCGACGTCGGCGTCGCGCGCGTCGAGGTCGAGGCGAGCGGCTCCCTGCTTCCGTGCCTCCTCGTCGGCCACGTTCCCGACGCTCTGCGCGTGACGCACGACGACCAGCGACTCGGGCCCGTCGTGCAGGCCCAGCAGACGAGGCACGGGCATGAAGGTCTCCCTGGGTCTCGGTTCCTCGGTCCCGGAACGGTTACCCCGATCCGCCGCCGGCACACGACCAGCCGCTGCTGGACCCCGGCTCGGGGTCAGCCGTCGCGCCGGTCCAGGAAGTCGAGCGCCGCCGCGGCGAGGAGCGGCGAGCTGAAGATGTCGTAGTGGGTCAGGCCCGGCAGGATCGCGAGCGCGTGCCCGCCGGCCGGGCGGCCCTCCCCCGCCCAGCCGCCGTCGCGCAGGCCGCCGTCGAGCAGCCCGAAGACCTCCGCGTAGTGGCTCGGCGGCGCCATGTCGGCGTCGGCGGCGACCACCAGCGTCGGCATCCGCAGACCCCGCACCTCCTCGGCGTAGTCGAAGTCCTGCGCCATCGCGGCGCCGATCTTGTCGAGCAGCCGGGGGAAGTCCTCGGGGCGCGGCGCGATCCGCTGGTAGAGCTGGTACATCGGGGTGTCCACCATGAACGCCGCCGCGGCCGCGGACACCTGCCCCTGCTGGTCCAGCAGCTCCGGGTAGATGGCGTCGCGCCGGATGTTCGCGGAGACCAGGACGAGCCGGCGGACCTTGTCCGGGTGCTTCGCCGCCGTGTGCAGCGCGACGCCGGCGCCGAGCGAGTAGCCCATGACGTCCGGCTGCTCGAGCCCGAGGTGGTCGACGAGCGCGGCGACGTCGTCGGCCATCAGCCGGACGTCGAGCGGGCGGTCGATGTCCGCGGTGCGGCCGTGTCCCTGCAGGTCGACGGCGACCACCTGATGCTGCTCGGCCAGCGCGGGAAGGATCGGGCCGAACATCTCGCCCGACCCGAGCCCCCCGTGCAGCAGCACCAGCGGCCGTCCGGTGCCGTGCGTCTCGACGTACAGGTTGATGCCGTTGACCTCGGCGTACCGGCCGGTGCCCGTCGCCTCGCTCGTCCAGTCGGTGGTGGTCACGATGCTCTCCTCGCGTCGTCGCTGATCTCTCTCGCACCATCAGACCTCGACGGCGCGCGGAACTCATCGGCCGGCTGGACCAGGCGGCCTCGTCGCTACCGCCCGGTCGTGCCGTCGATCTGCTCACGGAGGATGTCGGCGTGCCCGGCGTGCCGCGCGGTCTCGCTGGTCATGTGGGCGAGCACCCAGCGCATCGTCTTGGGCACGCCGTCGACCGTGCGGGCGGTGCGGGCCTCGGGGTCGCCGAGCCGGGTGATGACCGCGTCGCTGGCGGTGATGGCGTCGCGGTACTCCTGGAGGACGTCGTCGGTCGGCCGGCCGGAGGGGTCGGGCTCGAAGTCGGTCTCGTCGTCGTCCGCGCCGGTGCCGGCCAGCGTCCAGCCGAACCAGTAGCGCTCACCGGCGGTGAGGTGCGCCACCAGCCCGAGGATCGTCGTGCCGGTCGGCACGAGGACCTCGCGCAGCTGCTCGTCGGAGAGACCCGAGGCCTTCTTGAACACGCACCCGCGCGCGAAGCGCAGGAACGACAGCGCGGTGTCCAGCTCGTCGTCGTCGTTGCGGGGCACGGTCTCGCGCTGGGTCTCGGTCATGCGCCCGACGCTAGGGCATGGCTCCCCCACCCGCGCCGGCTTTCACCGCACGAGCGTGAGCGCGAGCAGGGGGCACATGTCGACGGCCCGCTCGGCGTGCTCCCGGAGCGACCGGTCGACGTCGAGGGCGCCGTCGGGCCGGCGCGAGACGGGGTAGCCCCACTCGTCGCGGGTCAGCACCTCGGGCAGCAGGTCGGCGCACAACCCATGGCCGTCGCAGCGGGTCCAGTCAACGTGCAGCCGCGGCACTGCAACCACCTCCCAGGTGGACGGCGACCTCGTCGGCGAAGACGCGCAGGGTGCTGGCCACGAACCGGGCGGTGCCGTCGGGGTGGGCGCACGCGCCGCGGCCGACGACGAGCCGGCGCATCCGCTGCACCTCGTCGACCAGCCTCGGGTCGCGACTGCCGTCGGCCAGCCGGCTCAGCGCGTCGGACATCCGCGGCAGCCCGTTGACGCAGGGGCCGCACTGCCCGGCGACCTGGTCGGCGAGGTACGCCGCGACGCCGGCGCTCTCGACGAGGCCGCAGCGGTCCCGTCCGAGGACCGCGACGACACCGGCACCGACGGACGCGCCGTGCGGGGCGAGCGAGGTGCGCGACATCCGGGTCGAGTCGAGGGCGGAGCCGGGCACCCAGGCGCCGTGGTAGCCGCCGACGAGCACGGCCCGCGCGGGCATCGCGCCGGCAGCGTTCAGCAGACCCGTCAGCGACGCGCCGTACGGCACCTCGAAGACGCCCGGCGCCGACACCGCGCCCCCGACCGTGGCCAGGAACGTGCCGGGCTCCTCCGGGGTCCCGACGGAGCGAAACCAGTCCGCGCCGAACCGGGCGAGCAGCGCCACGTGGGCGAGCGTCTCCACGTTGTGGACGAGGGTCGGGCGGCGGTCGACACCGCGCTCCCACACCCGGGTGAGCCGGTCCGAGGGGACGCCCGGGCGCCCGTTGAGCGCGTTGACGAGAGCGGACTCCTCACCGGAGACGAACCGGTCCTCGACCTCCACGACCTCGATCCTCAGACGGTCACGGCGCCGCCGAACCTCCGTGCGGAGCTGCCGGGCGATCTCGGGCCGGGCGGTGGTGAGGTACGCCCGGCGGGCGCCCACGGCCCGCGCGGTGAGCACGAGCCCGTCGATCACCAGGTGCGGCGCGACCGTCAACAGGGTGCGGTCCTTGTCGCTGGCCGGCTCGCCCTCCGCGGCGTTGCCGACGACCACGCCGTTCCCGCGGGACGCGACGGTGCGCAGCTTGCGGGCGGACGGGAAAGCCGCCCCGCCCCGGCCGAGCAGTCCGGCCTGCTCGACGAGGTCGGGCAGGTCGACGTCGACCGGCAGGTCGCCGTACGTCTCCCGGTGCTGGGCGAGCGAGGGGCCCGGGGCGGCGAAGAGCCGCCGGGTGTCCGGGGGCGCGACGAGGGTCGGCGCGATCGTCATCGAGGGACCGCCTTCTGGGGTTGGCGACGGGGGATGCGGGGGAAGCCACGCTCGGCGAAGGACTGCGACGTGCGCCAGCCGACGGCAGCGCCGACCGCGAGGGCACAGCCGAACGCGATCGCGCGGAACCACACGGTGCCGGCGTCCGTGCCGGTGCCGAGGGCGTGCAGGAAGGCGAACGGCCAGAGTGCGTACGCCGACCAGTGCAGCGCCTTGAAGGCCCTCGGGCCGATCCGGTGGCGCAGCAGGCTGGAGGCGACGACCAGGACGAGGAGGTCGGCCGCGAGGGTGCCGAGGCCCAGCCACATCGGCCGGTACGCCGCGAGGAACGGGAAGACGAGGTCGACCAGCTTCAGCTGCGCGTACGGGTCGAACAGCAGCGTGCCCACGTGCGCCGCGACCAGGCCGGTGCCGGTCAGGCTGGCGGTCTTGTGCAGGTCGGCGACGCCGAAGCGGGACAGGCCGAGCGCCTGGCGCCCCGAGCGGGTGGTGATGCCCAGCACCATCGTCAGCGTGAACATCACCAGGGCGACGAGCCCGGTGCCGCGGCCGAGGTACCACAGCGAGTTGACGAGGTTCATGCCGCTTCTCCTGTCGGCCAGCCGTCGGTGTGCACGAGGACGCCGTCGGCCCGCAGGAACCGGGCCGGCAGGCCGAGGCCTCGCACCCAGTCGACGGCCTTCTCGCCGCGGACGAGCGCGGCGGTGGTGACGGCGTTGGCGTGCAGGCAGGTGCCGGCGGCCACGGTGACGCTGCGCCAGACCGGGCGGGCCGGCTGGCCGGTGCGCGGGTCGACGACGTGGTGCAGGGTGCGGCCGCCGCGGCGCCACTGGCGCGAGACGGTGGACGAGGTCGCGATCGCCGAGCCGGCGGGCAGCTCGACCTGGGTCCACGGGTCCTCGTCGCGGTCCTGGACGTGCACCTGCCAGCCGGAGCCCGGGGCGGCCCCGGCGGTGGCGATGTCCCCGCCCAGGCTCACCAGCACGCCGGTGCCGAGCGCCCCGTGCACGAGCGCGGCGGCCCGGTCGGCCGCAGCGGCCTTGGCGGTGGCGCCGAGATCCAGCTCCACGCCGGCGCCCTTGTGCAGCCGCGAGCCGTCGAGCCGCAGGCTGCGGTAGCCGGGCACGGGCGTGATGACCGCGCGGACCGGGCCGCCGTCGTCGGTGACCAGCCGCAGGTCGCGGTCGTAGCCGAGCCGCCGGACCGCGCCGCCGACGGTCGGGTCGACGTCGCCGTCGGTCAGCCGAGCCGCGACCAGCGCCTCCTCGAGCAGGTGCGCCATCGTCGGGGAGAGCGTCACCCAGCCGGACCGCTCGGTGAGCCGGCTGATCTCGCTGTCCTCGCGGAAGCGGTTGGCGGCGTCGTCGACCTTCGCGAGGTAGGAGTCGACGAGCTCCCGGGCCGTGGGCAGCACGGCCGGGTTGGTGACGACGAGACGGGCGCGGGTGCTCCAGAGCTCCCACTCGACGGAGGCGGTGCTCATCTCAGGAGCCGCTCGAGGTCGCGTGGCTGCTGCCGCTGCCGCTCGACAGGGACGGCGCGCTCGGGGCGTTGTTGGTGGTGCTCGACCCGGAGGAGGAGCCGCTGCCCGAGGAGCCGTCGTCCGACGACCCGTTGTCGTCGGAGGAGCCGCCGTCGTCGGAGAACCGGTGGCCGGACGAGGTGGTCGTCGGCGAGGTCCCGCTGCCGCCGGTGCTGCCGGTCGAGCTGTTGGCCGACCCGCCGGTGCTGCTCTGCGCCGTGGTGGAGGTGCCACCGAGGGCACCGATGCCGAGCACCGCGGCGATCCCGAGCGAGCCGGCGGCGGCCGACCCGACGAGCGTGCGGCGCAACGCCCCCGCCCGGCGAACGGCGCGGTCCCGGTCGGTGATCTGGTCTCTGTGGCTGTCCATGTCCACCACGGTGCCGTGTGATCCTGTGCGGATTCTTGGACGGCGGCCCCCGCGGCTGAGGGTTGCCTGTGAAACGGGGTCAGGAGCCGCCGGTGCTGCCATGGCTCGGACCGAAGCCCTGCTGGAGGGTGGGCGGCGCGACCTGCTGCGACGGCAGGCCCCCGGAGTCGTCCGAGAGCTCGCCGGAGTCGTCCTGCCACTCGGAGAACGAGTCGTCGCCCACGTTGCCGGAGGTCGTGCCCGGCCGGTCCGAGGCCGGTGGGGTGCCGGCGGACCCGCTCGAGGCCACGAACCCGGCGACGCCGAGCGAGCTCAGCACACTCGCGGACACCACGCCGACCCGCAGCCTCCGGACGAGTCGCAGGTGGGCGTCGCGGCGCGACGAGGGGTCGGTCGTCACAGCACCAGCATGCGTCGGGAGCCTGAGACTGACCTGTGAATCCGCTAGCGAGCGGCGGTGGACGCCTCCTGCCGGCGTACGGCGCCCGCCTGCGTCGCGACGTACCCGAGGAAGCCGAGCGCCAGCGCGACCGGGACGCCGAGGTTCGCGTACGCCCAGGCCCCGTCGCGCCCGCCGAGCGGCCCGAGCAGGAAGCCCAGCCAGGACAGGCCCTTGCCGGCACCCGTGGTGTCGATGACGAGGCCCCACCCGACGAGGGTGGCGACCACCATGACCACGACGGCGACGACGTTGACCGAGCCGTAGCCGGACGCCGTGCTGTCGAACAGCTTCGCCTCGTCGTAGTCGCGCTTGCGCAGCAGCAGGTCGGCGAGGAAGACGCCGCACCAGGCCGACATCGGCACGCCCAGGATGATCAGGAACGCCATGAAGATGCCGAGGAAGCTGTCGGCGACCCAGACGATGTAGATCGTGCCGAGGATCATCAGCACGCCGTCGATCGCGGCCGCCACCCAGCGCGGCGTGCGCAGGCCCAGGGTGAGCAGGGTGAGCCCCGAGGAGTAGATGTCGAGGACCGCGCCGGAGACCAGGCCGCCGATCGCCACCAGTGCGAACGGCACCAGGAACCAGGTCGGCAGGATCGTGGTGAGGGCACCGATCGGGTCCAGCGCGACCGCCTGCGACAGCTTCTGGTCGGACGCGCAGAGCAGCACGCCGTAGGACACCAGGATCACCACCGGGAGGCTCCCGCCGAAGGTCGGCCAGCCCACCACGCCGGCGGTCGAGGCGGTGCGCGGCAGGTAGCGGGAGTAGTCGGCGGCGGAGTTCACCCAGCCGACCCCGAAGCCGGTCATCACCAGGATGGTCGCGCCGAGGACCGCGGTGACGCCACCAGCCTTCAGGTCACCGGCGGCCGACATCGACACGTGGTCGAAGGTGAGCGCGATGTAGAGCAGGGTCACCACGATCATGGCCACGGTCAGCCACTTCTGGAGCCTCATGATCGCGTCGAAGCCCAGGATGCCGGCGGCGACGATCACGGCCGCGACGACGAGGAAGGCCACCACCTTGGTGAGGTTGCCGTCCCCCCAGCCGAGCCGACCGAACACCGTGGCCGTCGCGAACGTGGCGAGCGAGACGAGCACGGTCTCCCAGCCGACCAGCAGCAGGTAGGACACCGCGCCCGGAAGCGTGTTGCCGTGGCGCCCGAAGGCCGCGCGGGACAGCACGAGCGTCGGCGCCGACCCGCGCTTCCCGGCGATAGAGACCAGCCCGACGAGCAGGAACGACACGACCGCCCCGACCAGGGCGGCGAGCAGGGCCTGCCCGAGCGAGAGCCCGAACCCGAGCACGAAGGAGCCGTAGGAGACGGCGAGCACGGAGATGTTGGACGCGCACCACGGCCAGAACAGCTGGGCCGGGGTCCCCTTCCGCTCCGACTCGTCGATGACGTTGATGCCGTTGGCCTCGATGCCGAGGCCCGGCGACCGTACCGGGGTGTCCGTGACGCTCATCGGCTGCGCCCTTTCTCGTGGTGCGGCCCATCTTGCCCGAGGCGGGCCGTCGGCCGGCGGGTGCTCGCCGCCGATACGGGCGGCTTGTGGCGACTTTCGTGCGGCGCCAGAACAATTTGGGTAACGAAATGGCAACGAGCCTTCCGTGAGACGGTGGTCACAGCGATATGTTCGCGCGCACAACAATCACGGAGCACGCGGGCGGTGCCACGGCGCTGGAGCTTGCAGCTCCTCCGAGGAAAGGTTTTCAGCGCATGCGCAAGACCAGTGCGTCGCTGGCGGTGCTGGGGGTCGTCGCGGCGATGGCCCTCGCCGCCTGCGGCTCGAGCTCCAGCGACAAGAACGCCTCCTCCGGCGGCTCCAGCGCGTCCTCGAGCAGCTCGGCGTCCTCGGGCGGCAGCGGGACCATCGACGGGAAGGGCGCGAAGGTCGGCATCATCCTGCCGGACACCACGTCCAGCCCGCGCTGGGTGACCGCCGACCCGGACGCCCTCAAGGCCGACTGCCAGAAGTACAACCTCGACTGCAACATCCAGAACGCCGGCGGCTCCGCGGCGAAGATGCAGACCATCGCCCGGCAGATGGAGGCCGACAAGGTCAAGGTGCTGATGATCGTCGACCTCGACGCCGCGTCGGGCGCCAAGATCGAGCAGGAGGCGGCCAAGAACGGCGTCATCCCGGTCGACTACGACCGGCTCACCCCCGGCGGCGGTGCGGCGCTCTACGTCTCCTTCGACAACGTCAAGGTCGGCGAGCTGCAGGGCAAGACCCTCACCCAGTGCCCGCAGGTCAAGGGCCAGTCCAAGGTCAAGTACGTCGAGATCGACGGCGCCGCCACCGACAACAACGCCGCCCTGTTCAAGCAGGGCTACGAGAGCGTGCTGTCCAAGACCCCCGGCTGGACCAAGGTCGCGGAGCAGGACGGCAACTGGGACGCCCCGACCGCCGGACGGCAGTTCTCGGCGATGCTCGGCAAGAACCACGACATCAAGGCCGTGATGGTCGCCAACGACACCATGGCCGGCGCGGTCGTCACCGACCTCAAGCGGCAGAGCCTCAACGGGAAGGTCGCGGTGTCCGGCCAGGACGCGACCGCCGAGGGGCTGCAGCACATCATGGACGGCGACCAGTGCTTCACGATCTACAAGCCGTCCACGGCCGAGGCCGACCCGGCCATCAAGGCGATCGCGCAGCTCGCCAACGGCAAGGTGCCCGACACCAAGGGCGTCACCGTCGAGGACCCGCAGACCCACAAGAAGGTCCCGGCCATCCTCGCCACCCCGGTCGCGATCACCAAGGCCAACGTGGCGACGCCGATCAACGACAAGTACACCCCGAAGAACACCGTGTGCACCGGCGCCTACGCCGACAAGTGCAAGACGGCCGGCGTCAACTAACAGGCACGACCCCGTCCCCGGACGGGTGCAGACCCGGAGCCGGCCGTCGCGACCGCGCGGCGGCCGGCTCCGTCCCACGATCGAGAACGTCGCGGAAGGAGCTGCCGAGCGATGAGCGACCAGCCGATCCTCGAGCTGCACGACATCTACAAGAGCTTCGGCCCGGTCGAGGTGCTCAAGGGCGTCGACTTCGCCGTGACCCCCGGCCGGGTCACCGCCCTGGTGGGTGACAACGGCGCCGGCAAGTCGACGCTGGTGAAGTGCATCAGCGGCACGTACACGATCGACTCGGGCACCTACCTCTTCGAGGGCAGGCCGGCGACGGTGCACTCGCCCCGCGACGCGAGCGCGCTCGGGATCGAGATCGTCTACCAGGACCTCGCGCTCTGCGACAACCTCGACATCGTCCAGAACATGTTCCTCGGACGGGAGCGGCTGTCCCGGATCGTCCTGGACGAGAGCAGCATGGAGCAGGCCGCGAACGAGACGCTCAAGTCCCTCTCGGTGCGCACCGTCTCCTCCGTGCGCCAGCGCGTCGCCAGCCTGTCCGGCGGGCAGCGGCAGACGGTGGCGATCGCCAAGGCCGTGCTGTGGAACTCCAAGGTGGTGGTGCTCGACGAGCCCACCGCCGCCCTCGGCGTCGCCCAGACGGCCCAGGTGCTGAGCCTCGTACGACGGCTCGCCGACCGCGGCCTCGGGGTCGTGCTGATCTCGCACAACATGACCGATGTCCTCGAGGTCGCCGACGACATCGCGGTGCTGTACCTCGGGCAGATGGCCGCGCAGGTGCAGCGCACCGACGTCAACCAGCAGCAGCTCGTGGAGCTGATCACCACCGGCGGCCTCATGAGCGCGGCCACGAACGGCGGACCGACGGGAGCACCCGCATGACCAGCGTCGACCAGGACGACCCGCGCAAGACCGAGACCGTCACGGCTCCCCCGCACGAGGACCTCGCCGCGGTCGCGTCGACCGTGCACACCGCGAACACCGCTCGCGAGTACGTCCGGCTCTACGTGCAGCGGGTGCGCGGCGGCGAGATGGGCTCGCTGCCCGCCATCGCCGGCCTCATCGTGCTCGTCGTGCTCTTCTCGCTGCTGCAGCCGACGTTCGGCGGCCTCTACAACTTCGGCAACATGCTCACCGAGGGCTCCGGTCCGGTGCTGCTCGCGATGGGCCTGGTGTTCGCGCTCCTGCTCGGCGAGATCGACCTGTCGGCCGGGTTCGCCGGCGGCGTCTGTGCCGCGGTGATGGTGCGGCTGATGGTCGGCTACGGGCTCCCGTGGCCGGTCACCATCGGGTCGGCGCTGGTGACCGGTCTCCTCATCGGGTTCGTCATCGGCCTGCTCCGCAGCAAGGTCCGGATCCCGTCGTTCGTGGTCACGCTGGCGCTGTTCCTGGCCTTCCAGGGCGTCGCGCTCTACATCGTCAACAACGGCAAGGGCGCGCACGGCGACGTCCGCATCACCGACCGCGTCGTGCTCGCGCTCGAGAACGAGCAGATGCCCAAGTGGGCCGGCTGGCTGCTGGCCCTGGTGATCATCGTCGGCTACGCCGCGGTCAAGCTCTCCGCCCAGCGGGCACGGAAGAGGCAGGGCCTGCAGGGGGAGCCGACGGTGATCCTCTCCGTGAAGATCGGCGGTCTCGCGGTGGCCTCGCTGCTCACCGTGTTCCTGCTGAACCAGAACCGCTCGATCAACCAGAAGCCGATCCTGACCAACGTCGACGGGACCATCAAGCTCGTCACCCCGCCGCCCGTGGAAGGGGTGCCCTGGGTGGTCCTGGTGCTGGTCGTGTTCTTCGTGCTCTGGACGTTCGTGCTCTCCCGGACCCGCTACGGGCGGCACGTGTACGCCGTCGGCGGCAACGAGGAGGCCGCCCGTCGCGCCGGCATCACGGTCGACCGGGTCCGCATCTCCGTGTTCGTGATCTGTTCGTTCATGGCCGCGGTCGGCGGCATCATGATCGCCTCCAACGTCGCGGCCGTGAGCGTGCAGAACTACGCGGGCAACACCCTGCTGCTCGCGGTCGGCGCGGCGGTCATCGGCGGCACCAGCCTCTTCGGCGGCAAGGGCCGGATGGCCGACGCCCTCATCGGCGGCGCGGTCGTGGAGGTCATCCAGAACGGCATGTCCAACCTGGTCCAGGGCACCAACGGCTCGTCGGTGCAGTACATGGTCACCGGTGTCGTGCTCCTCCTCGCCGCGTCGATCGACGCACTGTCGCGTCGACGCGCGGGGGCGACGGGGCTGGGTTGATCCGCGCCACGCCGGGCCGCGGGAGCGCGGCGCGACCGGACGCCATCCGCCGGCACAACCTCGCCCTGATCCTGGGGCACGTGCACCGGGACGGCTTCCTGACCCGCGCCGAGCTCACCCAGCGGCTCGGGGTGAGCCGCTCGACCATCGCCGCCCTGGTCGCCGACCTGGTCGAGCTCGGCCTGGTCACCGAGTCGGTGCCGACCGGCGGCGACCGGGTCGGGCGGCCCTCGCACGTGGTCGGCCCCCGGGAGGACGGCCCGTACGTCGTGGCCGTCGACGTCGACGTCACCCACGTCACCTCGGCCGCGATCGCCCTCGGCGGGCTGGTGCTGGCCCGGTTCACCGTCCCCACCGGGCCCGACCCGGTGAGCCCCGAGCACGTGGCCGACCTGGTCGCGTCGTCGGTCGCGGAGCTGCACCGGCTGCTGGGCCGCCCCGGGTCCGGCGTGGGCGTCAGCGTCCCGGGCACCGTCGACAAGCACACCCGCACGGTGGGCGTCGCGCCGAACCTCGGCTGGCACGAGGCCCGCCTGGGCGACCTGCTCGCGGGCCGTCTCGGCGCGAGCGTCCCGATCGCGGTCGGCAACGACGCGGACCTCGCACTGCTGGCCGAGCTGAGCCGCGGCAGCGCCCGGGGCTGCCGGGACGCGGTCTGCCTCATCGGCCGCATCGGCGTCGGCGCGGGCGTGCTCGTCAACGGGCAGCCGGTGACCGGGCGCGACGGCCGGGCCGGGGAGGTCGGCCACAACGTGGTCTCCCCCGACGGGCCGCCCTGCCACTGCGGCAAGCGCGGGTGCCTGGAGACGATGATCGGCGACGAGGCCCTGCTGCGGCTGGCCGCCCGCGGTGACCTCGAGCCCACCGAGGAGAACGTCGCGGCCCTCCTCGACGACGCCCGGGCCGGCGACGAGACGGTGCTGGCGGCGGTCCGCACCATCGCGGGCTGGCTGGGCCAGGCGCTGGGCAACCTGGTGAACACCCTGAACCCGCAGCGGGTCATCCTCGGCGGCTCGCTGTCCGGGGTCCTCGAGCTCGCCCGGGTCGACGTCGAGAAGGCGCTCGAGCACTACGCCTTCGACCCGGGCCACCCGGTCGAGCTCGTGCTCCCCCAGCTCGGCGCCGACTCAGCCCTGCTCGGTGCCGCCGAGCTCGCCTTCGCCGACCTGCTCGACGACCCGTTCGTCGGCCAGCCGGCGAGCGCCTGAGCCCGCCCGTCGTACGCCGCGGGCGAGGAGCTCGCGCAGGAGCGGGCCGCACCGGGCCGCCGTCCGCTCCGCGACCGCGACCACCTCGGACGGGTCGATGCCCGACGGTGCGCCCTCGACGGCGGTGACCGTGGAGAGACCGAGCAGCTCGAGGCCGCAGGCCCGCGCGGCGATGGCCTCCGGCACCGTCGACATGCCGAGCATGTCCGCGCCCACCGTGCGCAGCCAGGCCGCCTCGGCCCACGTCTCGTAGTGCGGCCCGCGCAGCCAGGCGTACACCCCCTCGGCCAGTGACGGGTCGAGCTCGCGGGCCAGCGCCCGCAGCCGGGGCGACCAGGCGTCGGTCAGGTCGACGAACCGTGGTCCCGTCAGCGGCGACGTGCCGGTGACGTTCAGGTGGTCGGCGACGAGCACCGGGCGTCCGAGCTCCCAGTCGGCGCGCAGCGACCCGTTGGCGTTCGTGAGGACCGCGAGCCGGGCACCGCACGCCGCGGCCGTGCGGACGCCGTGCACCACGGGCCCGAGCCCGTGCCCCTCGTAGAGATGGGTCCGGCCGAGGTACGCCAGGACCCGCACACCGCGCACGTCGTACGACCTGATCTCGCCGCGGTGGCCCTCCGCGACCGGGGCGAGGAAGCCGGGCACGGCGACCATCGGGAACGCCGCGACCGGCTCGCCGAGGGCCTCGGCCGCGGGCGACCACCCGGACCCGAGCACGACGACCGCGTCGTGGCGCGGCACGCCGGTCAGCGCGGCGACGACCGCGGCGGCCTCATCGGTCCTGTCCCGGGTCGCCGCGTCCACGCCGTCATCATGGCGTCTCGCCGGGACCACGGCGAGAAGCATCAGGCGGCGGGGCTGCGCCCGGCGGCCTCGAGCAGCGTCTCGGCCGCGGAGCGCAGGCCCTCCATCTGGTCGAGCTCCTGGTCCTCGTGCTCGATGTTCACCGCCATGTCCGGG
>DASTGV010000186.1:0-2931 GCA_035718765.1 Nocardioidaceae bacterium | reverse complement strand
GAGGAACCGCCCGTCACCGGTGACCAGCCGCGGGTCCTCGACCCGCGGCACCCGCTCCCCGAACAGCTTGGTGGTCATCGGGCCGCCCCCGGTCGGTCGGGTCCGCCGTCGCCCGGGCTCCCCGAGGGGGCGGCGGCGCCGAAACCATCCGGCGGCGCTTCGCGCCGCCTCCCGCCGGACCCATCCACCGTCGCCGCCGCGCCCTCGGTCCGGCCGCTCGCCGACGGGTCGGGCACGGCCTCCGCCTCGGCCGACCAGGCGGGCAGGGGCTCGTCGTGACCACCAAGCTGTTCGGGGAGCGGGTGCCGCGGGTCGAGGACCCGCGGCTGGTCACCGGTGACGGGCGGTTCCTCGACGACCTGGGGCACGACGCGCTCGAGGCGGCGTTCGTCCGGAGCCCGCACGCGCACGCCCGGGTCGTCGACGTCGACGTCACCGAGGCGCTGGAGGTCGACGGGCTGGTCGCGATCTACACCTACGAGGACCTCGACGGCCGCACGAACGAGCGGCTCCCGCTGCTCATCCCGCACCCGACGCTCACGCACGGGCGGACCCAGTACGCCCTGGCCAACGGCGAGGTGAACCACGTCGGCGAGGCGGTCGTGATGGTGGTGGCCTCCGACCGGTACGTCGCCGAGGACGCCGCCTCCCGGATCCGGGTCGACTACGAGCCGCTGCCCGCGGTGGTCGGGGTCGCGGCCGCCCGGGCCGCCGAGCACCTCGTGCACGACGACGTGCCGGGCAACGTCGCGGCGGTGATGGTCCAGCAGACCGGTGACGCGGCGGCCGCGATCGACGCCGCCCCGCACCGGTTGGAGCTGGACCTGGAGATCGAGCGCAGCGCGTCGATGCCGCTGGAGGGCAAGGGCGTGCTGGCCCGCTGGGACCCCGACGACCGGTCGCTGCTGGTGCACACGTCCACCCAGACGTCGACGAGCGTGCGGCAGGCGCTGGCCGCCAAGCTGGGCCTGCCCGTCGACCGGGTCGAGGTGGTGACCCCCGACGTCGGGGGCGGCTTCGGCGTGAAGATCGTGCACCCCTGGCCGGAGGAGGTGCTCGTGCCCTGGGCGGCGATGCGGCTCGGACGGCCGGTGAAGTGGACCGAGGACCGGCGCGAGCACTTCGTCTCCAGCGCCCACGAGCGCGGCCAGCTGCACCACGTGCGCGTCGGGTACGACGACGAGGGCCGGCTGCTCGGGCTGGACGTGGAGTTCTGGCACGACCACGGGGCGTACATCCCCTACGGCCTGATCGTGCCGATCATCACCAGCACCCAGCTGCTCGGGCCGTACAAGCCCGGCGCCTACCGGGTCGAGTTCCGCTCGCTGTACACCAACACGGTCATCGTCACGCCGTACCGCGGCGCCGGCCGGCCCCAGGGCTGCTTCGTCATGGAGCGGGTGATGGACGCGATCGCCGCCGACCTCGGCCTCGACCGGGCCGCCGTACGCGAGCGGAACTTCATCCTCCCTGCGGAGATGCCCTACGACCAGGGGCTGGTGTTCCAGGACGGCCGGGCGCTGCTCTACGACTCCGGCGACTTCCCCGCCTCGCTGGCCAAGCTCAAGAAGCTTGTCGGCTGGGACGACTTCGCGTCGTACCGCGAGCAGGCGCGCTCAGAGGGGAGGCGGGTCGGCATCGGCCTGGCCTGCTACGTCGAGGGCACCGGCGTCGGCCCCTACGAGGGCGGGCACCTGCGGATCGAGACCGACGGCAGCGTCGTGGTCTCCACCGGCCTCACCTCGCAGGGCCAGGGCCACCGCACGATGCTCGCGCAGATCGTGGCCGACGAGCTCGGCGTGCCGTTCGACCGGATCACGGTGACGACGGGGGACACCCGGCGCTTCAAGTACGCCGTCGGCACGTTCGCGTCCCGGACCGCGGTGATGAGCGGCAGCGCCGTGGCGCTCACCGCCCGCAAGGTCCGCGAGAAGGCGCTCGACATCGCGGCCGAGGCGCTCGAGGCGAACGTCGAGGACCTGGAGATCGTCGACGGCCACGTGCGGGTGCAGGGCTCGCCGTCCTCGTCGATCGACCTCGGTGCGGTTGCCGTGCTCTCCAACCCGCTGCGCTACGCCTTCGACGAGGCGGCCGCCCGGGCCACCCAGTTCGCGGCTCCCGCCGACCCGGACCGGGCGCCGGTCGGCCCGGGGGAGCAGCCCGGTCTCGAGGGCACCGACTACTACTCGCCGCCGCGCTCGACCTTCGCCAACGGCATGCACGCCGTCGTCGTCGAGACCGACCCGGACACCGCCGAGATCCGGGTCCTGCGCTACTGCGTCGTGCACGACTGCGGCACGCTGATCAACCCGATGATCGTCGAGGGCCAGATCCACGGCGGCGTCGCGCAGGGCGTCGGCGGCGCCCTCTACGAGCGGATGGAGTACGCCCCCGACGGGCAGCTGCTCAACGCCTCCTTCATGGACTTCCTGATGCCCTACGCCACCGAGGTGCCCGAGATCGAGATCGACCACCTCGTCACGCCTTCGCCGCTGAACCCGCTCGGGGTCAAGGGCGCCGGCGAGGCCGGGGTCATCCCGGGGGCGGCCGCGATCGCCGCCGCCATCGAGGACGCCGAGGGCATCACGATCACCAGGATGCCGATCTCACCGAGCGACCTGTTCGAGCTGCGACGGCAGCACGCCTCCCGAGAGGACTCCGCATGAAGGTCACCGGCACGTCCACCCTGGCCGCCGATCCCGCGACCGTCTACGCCGCCCTCAACGACCCGGCCGTCCTGGTCCGCACGATCCCGGGCTGCACGCGGCTGGAGGCGCTCGGCGGCGACGCGTACGCCATGACCGTCGCGGCGGGCGTCGGCTCCATCAAGGGCGTGTACGACGGGCACGTGCGGCTCGCCGACCACCAGGAGCCCGGCTCCTTCACCCTGCACGCCCAGGGCGCCGGTGCCGCGGGCACGATCGGCGCCGA
>DASTGV010000185.1:0-2485 GCA_035718765.1 Nocardioidaceae bacterium | reverse complement strand
CTGCACGACGGCGTCGACTTCGGCGCCGGCTGCGGCACCCCGATCCACGCCGCCGCCTCGGGCACCGTGGTCGAGAAGTACTTCCAGACCGCCTGGGGCAACCGGGTCATCATCGACCACGGCTTCCACCACGGCGTCGGGCTGGCCACCATCACCAACCACATGTCCGGTCCGGCGATCGTGAACGTCGGCGAGCACGTGCACCGCGGCCAGGTCGTCGGGTACGTCGGGACCACCGGCTGGTCCACGGGCTGCCACCTGCACTACACCGTGCTGCAGAACGGCAGCCCGGTGAACCCGTTCAACTGGTTCTGAGCCGTCCGGGCGGGATTCCCGTTGCCCCGACCTGAGAGAATCGTCCTCATGGTCAAGCAGCAGGGGCACAAGCTCGTCGCGCAGAACAAGAAGGCGCGGCACGACTACCTCATCGAGGACACCTTCGAGGCCGGCATGGTCCTCCAGGGCACCGAGGTGAAGTCGCTGCGGGCCGGTCGCGCGTCCCTGGTCGACGGGTTCTGCGACATCGAGGACCACGAGGTGTGGCTGCACGGCGTGCACATCCCGGAGTACACCCAGGGCACCTGGACCAACCACGCCGCCCGCCGCAAGCGCAAGCTGCTGCTCAACCGCGCCGAGATCGACAAGATCGAGCGGCGGGTCAACGAGCGGGGGCTGACCATCGTGCCGCTCTCGCTGTACTTCAAGGACGGCCGGGCCAAGATCGAGATCGCGCTCGCCAAGGGCAAGAAGACCTACGACAAGCGGCACGCGCTCGCCGAGCGGCAGGCCGCCCGCGAGGCGCAGCAGGCCGTGGGCCGGCGCCTCAAGGGCCTCCCGGACTGAGGCGGTCGGGCGTGTCCCTCACCGACGAGGACGTCCCCGCCTGGTGGCGTCGGCTCGGGCTCCCCGGCCTGTTCGACGTGCACGTGCACTTCCTGCCGCCGCCGGTGATGGCCAAGGTGCGCCGACAGTTCGACAGCGCCGGGCCGCTCATCGGCCGGGCCTGGCCGCTGGAGTACCGCGGCGACGACGCCGAGCGGGTGGCGCACCTCCGCGCGCTGGGCGTACGCCGCTTCCCGTCCCTGCCCTACGCCCACCGGCCCGGCATCGCGGGCTACCTCAACGAGTGGGCCGCCGGGCTCGCCGCCGAGGTGCCCGAGTGCCTCTCCTCGGCGACGTTCTTCCCCGAGGACGGCGTCGGGGAGTACGTCGGGGCACTCGTCGACGCGGGCACGGAGATCTTCAAGGTGCACGTCCAGGTCGGTGACTTCGACCTCAACGACCCGCTGCTCGACGACGCCTGGGGCCGCCTGGCCGAGGCAGGCACCCCGGTCGTCGTACACGCGAGCGGGGGACCGGTCGGCAACGACCACACCGGTCCCGGGCCGATGCGGAAGCTGATGGAGCGGTATCCGCGCCTGACCGCCGTCATCGCGCACATGGGCGCGCCGGAGTACACCGGCTTCGTCGAGATCGCCACGGACTTCGAACGGGTGCACCTCGACACGACGATGGCGTTCACCGACTTCTTCGAGGAGATGGCCGCCTTCCCCGCCGAGCTGCGGCCGCGGCTGCGCGACCTGCAGGACCGGGTGCTGCTCGGGTCGGACTTCCCGAACATCCCGTACCCCTACGCCCACCAGCTCGAGGCCCTCGAGCGCCTCGACCTGGGCGACGACTGGCTGCGCGCCGTCTGCTGGGAGAACGGCCACCGGCTCCTGGGGTGAGCCCGGCCGCCGCGACACACTGGCCTGGTGAGCCCGGATCTGGGACGTCGTAGCTTCCTGCTCCTCGGGGTGGGCACGCTCGCCGCCGGCTGCTCGGCCGCGTCGTCGACCGGACCGTCGTCTTCGGCGAAGCCGACAGGGCCGGCGGTTGCGCCCTCCCGCTCCCCGTCGTCCTCGCTCACCCCGCTGCCCGAGGTCACCCGCTGGCAGGTCGACCCCCGCGACGTCGAGCCGGCCGCCAAGCGCGCCGCGGTCCGCGCCATCGAGCGCGGCGGCAACACCCGCCGCTCCGCACTCCAGGTCATCGACGCGCAGTACGGCGGCATCCTCTCGTCGTCCGCCTCGGTGCTCGTGGTCTGCCGGAGCTGGACCCGCGTCCCCTCCGGCGCGGTGCGACCCGGCGGTGCGACGTACGACGTCCGGCTGGTCCGCTCCGGTGGCTGGCATGTGGTCGCCGTGCACCCGTCGCGGCCCGGGCCACCTGCGCGCCACGTGTCCGAGGCCGCCCGGCGGGTGCTCGGCCACCCGCGCATCGACCTGCCGCCGGCCTCGCGCGCCGACGTGCTGTCCGGCCGGGTGCACGACAGCGTGCTGACGGCGATGCTCACGCTCGCCCGCCGGTACCCCCTCGGCGTCAGCGTGGTTCGCAGCGGGCACCCGCTCCACGTCTTCGGGACCTCGCGGCTCAGCGACCACCCGCAGGGGCGGGCGTTCGACACCTGGCGGATCGACGGCCACCCCGTCGTGGCCGGCCGCAC
>DASTGV010000184.1:0-13283 GCA_035718765.1 Nocardioidaceae bacterium | reverse complement strand
AGGCGATCGTGCCGATCTCCGCGACGCCGGTGCCGCCGGGGGTGAGCGGGACGAGCGTGCCGAGCCGTTCGATCGCGGCCGCCATCAGGACCACGGTGAAGGCCGGCTCGAGGCCGACGACCCGGAGGCAGACGACGAGGAGCAGGACCTGCGTGACGACGTAGCCCACGCTGGCCGGCACCATCGTGGCCCACCCCCGCGCCAGCAGCTCGCGCACGCGGTCGGCCGAGTCCCGGACCGAGGACCGCATCCTGGACCGCCACCCCGCCTCACCCGACGTGTGGCGAGGGTCACGGCGAAGCACCCACACCGGGACCGCCAGGATCAGCACCGCCGCCAGGGCGCAGCCGCCGGCGACGGTCCAGAGCACGGCCGGCACGTGCAGGGACAGCATCGCGAAGGTGCCCACGGCCACCACGGGCAGCGCCAGCTTGGTGAGGACGTCCAGGGCGTTCGTCAGCGCGCAGTACGCGGCGAAGGCGGGTGTGGAGTGCCCCCACGTCCGGGCCATCCGCCAGTTCAGGGCGGTCGCCACCGCGCCACCGAGCGGCAGGACGTTGGACACGGCGCTGCCGCCCAGGTTGAGCACCAGGCTGCGTCGTACGCCCAGTCCGGGCATGGCCGCAGCCAGCACGCGCGCGTAGATGCCGAGGCCACCCATCCAGATCAGCGCGAGCAGGGCGAGCTCTCGCGGCCTCACGTCCCGGAGCACCGAGAGCACCTCGCGCCAGCTCACCCCGGCGATGCCGTGCGTGGCCGTCCAGAGACCAGCCACGACCACGCTGATCACGAGGACCGCCTTGCCCCCGGTGGCGAGCACCCGCGGCGCGGCAGGGCGACGTGCCCGCACCGTCGGTGCGGTGCGACCCCGACCTGTCATGTCCGCCGTCCTCGTCGTCCCCCGAACGTTCCTCCTGGACCGAGTGAACGCCGCCAACATGAAGGCAACCTGACTGATGACCATACGCTCTGCGCACGCATGACCGACGTCATATACGACGGTTGGCCGATTGTCCGTCGACACCGCCTGGGTAGCGTTCCGCGGATCTGCTCGCTCGGCACCGGGTGTCGAGGACAGCAGGTACGTCGCCCGCTCGGGGAGCTCTGCACGCAGCCGCCCACGAGGGGGTCAGCACGTCAGCCACCCACGGAGATGCCCTGATGAACCTGAGGAAGCTGCCGGGACCGGCCGTCGCGCTCGCCCTCGCCGTGCTGGTGACGACCGGGTGCGGCAGCGCCGGCGGCGACGAGGTCGCGTCCGGCTCGCGCGGGCAGCGGCCGCCCCTCGTGCGCGGGGTCATGGTGGTGGCGGCCGGTGACATCGCCTGTCCGCCGGGGCGGGCCGCGAGCCGCACGCGGTGCCAGCAGGCCGCCACCGCGCGGCTCGCCGCCAGGTTCCGCCCCCGGTACGTGATCCCGCTGGGCGACGAGCAGTACGAGAACGGGCAGCTGTCGGCCTACCGGAGCACCTATGCCCGGACCTGGGGACGGTTCACCAGGATCAGCAGGCCGGTGCCCGGCAACCACGACTACCACGTCGCCGGGGCGGCCGGGTACTTCGCCTACTTCCAGCAGGAGACGACCTCTCCCGGCTACTACGCCTACGACGTCGGCCACTGGCGGGTCTACGCCCTCAACAGCAACTGCTCCGCCGTCGACTGCGGCGCCGAGGCCGGCTGGCTGAACCAGGACATGACCGCGAACCCGCGCACCTGCACCGCCATCACCATGCACCACCCGCGGTACTCCTCGGGCTCCCAGCACGGCGACAGCCCCGAGGTGCGACCGCTGTGGCAGGTCGCCGTCAACCACCACGCCGACCTGGCGCTGGCCGGACACGACCACGAGTACGAACGCTTCCGGGCGATGGACGCGAACGGTCACATCACCCGCAACGGCATCGTGTCCTTCGTGGTCGGCACCGGCGGCAAGGGCCTCTACAAGAAGGGTCGCACCCACGTCGGGTCGGTGATCTTCGCGAACCGCCGCTTCGGGGTCCTCGGGCTGCGTCTCGGTGCCGGCGGCTACTCGTGGAGGTTCAGGACCATCGACGGCAGGACGGTCGACTTCGGCGTCCACAGGTGCCACTGACCCGGGTCGTATGCGTGAGCGGGAGCTAGATCCCGCGCTCCGGCATACAACCGGGCAACGGGAGGGGCCGGACCCCGCCGAGCCGCCGGTGGAAGCGCACGTGCTCGGCGTGCGCGTCCAGGACCCGCCACAGCGTCGCGTGCGCCGCCCACGGCAACGGCTCGTCACCGTTGCGCCAGGTGTCCCCGAAACCGACCCACACCGGCGTCCAGTCCGCGGCCAGGTCCCACTCACCGCGGTGTCGCATGAGCAGCCGATGCCGGATCTGGAAGGCCTGGCGCGGTCCGTCCGCACAGATCGGCGCAGTGCGCACCGGCCACACCCGCAGGTCGAGGGCCATCAGCTCGAGCTCGAAGTCGGCGAGCACACGCGGGTCGACCAGCACGGTGGCCACGTTCTCGTGCGGTGCGCGTCTCACGTCCGGCACGCTAACCCGCTCACCGCGGCTTCGTCAGCGTTTCGGAGGGCGGGAGGTCGCGGCCGCGCGGGCTCCCCCTGGTGCGGCGACCCGGTGCGGTGGACCGGCAGGGAACGACGGGCCCGGCCCGGTGGCTTCAGGCAGAGACCGCCATTCCCCCTTGTGCGCATCCCCCGGCGCTGCCCCCGGCCTGGAGGCTAGGGCGGCCCGGCCGGCCGACGGGTGAGAACGGCCGAAACGGGCGCCGGATGTCCAGACATCTGGTGCCGGAGGGGCTCGTGGGTCGTGAGTGGTCGACGGCCCAGCCCGGCCGGCGGCTCGCCGTCGCTCAGGACGGGCGGGCTGCGTACAGGGCGAGCTTGCGGCGGACGTTCGACTCGACGAGCCGGCCGAACCTTCCCCGGTCGGCACACACACCGCGCATCTCGTGCACTTCGCGCGCGACACAGGCCCGGACCCGGTCGGGGGGCACCGCACCGCTGTAGACCAGCGAGAGCTGCTCCCCCAGCTCGCGTGCGAACACTGCCTCGTCTGCGAGTTCCTGCACCGTCACCATCCGTTCGTCCTGTGCCGCGGTGACGCTCGGTCCCGTACGGCGCGCTGCCCCGCCGTGGACCGTATGCGCTGCCACCGACTGCTCACGAGGGGCCGAAAGACCCTTTCTCGTGAGCCCCCACCCGGGCCACGCGCACCGGGGCCCTCCTCCCGACCGTCGGACGACGGGCCCGCGGAGAAGGTGTCTTAGGTCTCTACCCGGCGCCCGCGCCCCGCGCCGACGCTGGAAGGCCATGGATCCGGAAGGGGGACGGACCGGCGCGAACCGAGGGCAGGACATGACCTTCACCGACCGCGCAGACGCCGGGCGGCAGCTCGGGAAGGCGCTGCTGGCCTACCGGGACCAGGAGGTGGTGGTGCTGGGGCTGCCCCGCGGCGGAGTCCCGGTGGCGTTCCAGGTCGCCCGGGCCCTGGACGCACCCCTGGACGTCATCGTGGTGCGCAAGCTGGGCCTCCCCTACCAGCCGGAGCTGGCGATGGGCGCGATCGGTGAGGGCGGGGTCCGGGTCGTCAACGACGATGTCCTGCGCGTCGCGGGCGTGTCACCCGAGGAGATCGACGCGGTCGAGGCCGTGGAGCGCGCCGAGCTGGACCGCCGGGTCCGTAGCCTCCGGCCGCACCGCACGAGGCAGCCCCTGCGCGGCCGGACCGCCGTCATCGTCGACGACGGCGTGGCGACCGGGGCGACGGCACGGGCTGCCTGCCGGGTCGCCCGCGCCCAGGGGGCCACGAAGGTCGTCCTCGCCGTGCCCGTCGGCTCCCCCCAGGCTCTCGCCGACCTGCGCCACGACGCCGACGACGTGGTCTGCCTGGAGGCCGCGGACTGGTTCAGCTCGGTGGGGCAGGGCTACCGGCACTTCGGGCAGATCTCCGACCAGGAGGTCGCCGGCCTGCTGGAGACGGCGCGCGCCCGCACCAGCCACGCCGCCGACACGCGCGGTGGCGCCGGGGCCCCTCGTGACCGGGAGGTCGAGATCCGCGCGGGAGGCGTCACCCTTCCCGGTCACCTGACCCTGCCGGACCAGCCCTCGGGGGTGGTCGTCTTCGCACACGGCAGCGGCAGCAGCAGGCACAGCCCCCGCAACCGTCACGTCGCGCAGATCCTCGTCGAGGCCGGGATGGGGACGCTGCTGTTCGACCTCCTCACCCGCCGCGAGGAGCACGACCGGTCCCTGGTCTTCGACATCGAGCTCCTGGCCGGCCGCCTCGTCGAGGCGACCGGCTGGCTGCGCGGGCAGCCGGGATGCGCGCGGCTCCCCCTCGGGTACTTCGGCGCCAGCACCGGTGCCGCGGCTGCCCTGTGGGCCGCCGCCGATCCGCACGCCCACGTCAGCGCCCTGGTCTCGCGTGGGGGTCGGCCCGACCTGGCCGCGGTCCGGCTCCCGTGGGTGCAGGTCCCGACCCTGCTGATCGTGGGCGGCCGGGACGAGCAGGTCCTGGAGCTCAACCGCCGCGCCCTGACCATGCTGCACGCCCCGAGCGAGATCGCCGTGGTGCCGGGAGCGACCCATCTCTTCGAGGAGCCGGGCACCCTCGACCAGGTCGCGCACCTGGCGCGTGGGTGGTTCGTCGACCACTTCACCTCACCGGCCCGGCCCGCGGCCGACCGGGTGGACCAACGCTGAAGGTGCGGCCCGCACCTTGGGCGTCCCTCCCGCGTGCAGCAAGATGAGGTGTGCGCGACTGGTGGCGGTGGAGTGTCACTCGCGAGCTGTCGCGGCTGCGCAGCGACGGCCGCGCGGCCCTGCTCTGGTCCCTGCGGATCACCGTCGCCGCGGTCGCGAGCTATGTCGTGGGAACGCTGTTCTTCCCCGGCACGCAGCCGCTGCTCGCCCCGCTGACCGCGATGCTCGTCGTGCAGGTCACCCCGGTCTCGCTGCTCGCCAGCGGCATCGACCGGGTGGTGGCCGTGGTGACGGGTGTCTCCCTCGCGGTGGCCTTCGCCACCGTCGTACCGCTGCAGTGGTGGAGCCTGGGCCTGCTGATCTTCATCTCCATCACGATCGGGCAGGTGCTGCGCCTGCGCTCGAACCTGATCGAGGTCGCGATCAGCGGCATGCTCGTCCTCGGCGTCGGGGTGCTGGGCGCGCAGCCCGCCGCCTGGCAGCGCATCGCGGAGACGCTCGTGGGCGCCGCGGTGGGCATGGCGGCGAACCTGCTGTTCCCGCCCAAGGTCGCCAGCGCCGACGCCGGCCGGGCCATCGACGGTCTGGCCGACTCGATCAGCGAGCTCCTGAACCGCGCCGCGGACGAGCTGACCTCGGTGGCGGCCGAGGGGGGCGACCTGGCGCCCGCGGCCCGGAGCTGGCTGGGCGAGGCGCGGCACATCACCCATGACATCCCGCGGGTCGGTGCCGCCCTCCTGCACGCGGAGCAGGGGCGGCGCTTCAACGTCCGTGCCGTCGGCACACCGGACGTGGGGCCGGGGCTGCGTCAGGGCCTCGAGGCGCTCGAGCACTCCGCGGTCGCGATCCGGGGGATGTTCCGGGCGCTGGTGGACGCGACGTACGACGCGACCTGGCTGGACGACGACCGGGCCGAGGACGTGTTCCTCGGGCTCGCGCAGACCTTCCGCGAGATGGCCGCGGGCGTCGACGCGTTCGGGCAGCTGGTCCGCGACGAGGCCGACCCTGCCCGGCAGATCGGGACCGCCGACGTGTGGGCCCTGCGGGAGGCCCTCGACGGTCTGCACGAGGCGCGCGCCCGGCTGGACGACCTGCTCACGGGCAGCCTCGCCTCCGAGCTCTTCGAGCTGCACGCGGCGGTCCTGCAGACCGTCAAGCGGCTGCTGCGCGAGATGGACCTCGACGAGCGGATCCGGCGGCAGGTCCAGCTGCTGCGCCCGGCCCGCCCGCGACGGGCCACCCCCGGTGCGGCGCCGCCAGGGGGTCCGTCGCCCGCGTCGCCGGAGCCCACCCCCGAGGCGGAGACCCAGGTGCTGCCGAGGATCCCCGGCGACCACCGGGGCAGGCCCGACGCCTGAACGACACCTGTGTGCTGCGGCCGTGGGACACCGGATAGCCTGACCCGCCGGAAAGGGCGAAACCCCTACGCGCGGACATCCGGACGCGTACATTCGGGAGTGGTTTCAGGCGGTTTGCTCGGGGGGAGTTCGCGGCTGGAGACATGACGTGGTGGAGCGGCAAGACGGCGGCAGGCCGGTGTTCACGGACGACTCGGGGACGCGGGCCAGGGTGTCCCGGCGGGTGGTGCGCGCACTGTGCGGTCTCGTCGCCCTGGGCGTCGTCGCCGTCGTCCTGAGCGCCGCCCTGCACATCACCCTCCCCGGTCTGGACCACCCGCTCGCCCTGCCCGGAGCCAAGAAGGCGACCACGCCCGCGCCACGGGCGCCAAGGGACGTCGAGCAGTCCCTCGCCACGACCGGCCCCACCACCGGTGCGGAGGCCGCGGCCCCGACGACCGGCCCCACGACCGGCCCCACGACCGGCCCCACGACCGGCCGGGTGACCTCCTCCCCCGTCGTCGCCGGGGTCGAGACCTCGGCGCCCTCTCCCGTGGTCGCGCGGGCCACCGGGGCCCCCACCCGGCGGTCCCCGACCGCGCGGCCGTCCGCGGCGGTGCGCCCGCACCCGGGCTCGCCCAGCGCTCGACCGAAGCCGGCCACCCCGACCTCGCATCCTGCGCCGGCCTCGCCCAGCCGGCCCCCTAGCGCGGCCACCCCGACGCCAGGGTCGAGGGCGACCCGTCCGGCGCCGGTCCTGCCGTCGGCAGCGACCGGGAAGCCCACGCTCGTCGTCCCCAGCCCCACGTCCGGCAACGCACGGGTGGCCGTGCCCACCCGGTAGCCGGCGGTCCCACGGATGGGTAGACACAGCTCGCGTCGGACGGCGCAGCCGCACTGGACGCTGCTGGCGATCCTGCTGGTCGTGCTGCTCCTCGTCCTCGTGCTGAACGGCCTCACCAGCGGTCAGATCGGCGAGGGGGCGCACGCGCCCCGGTCGGCCACCGGACCGGGGCGGGTGCCCTCCGCGGTCCTGGGTGGCGGGCCGATCGTCGACCCGTCGGACCCGCGACGGCCGGGGCTCGACGTTCCCGCCAGGCACGTGGTGCTGACCTTCGACGACGGCCCGTCGAGATGGACCCCCGAGATCCTCGACGTCCTCGAGCGTCGCCACGTCCCGGCGACGTTCTTCGTCGTGGGGGCCCGGGTGGCCGACCGACCCGACGTGCTGCGGCGCATGCGCGACGCCGGGGACGAGGTCGGGGTGCACACGTTCACGCACGTGAACCTGGCCGACGTCCCCCCGTGGCGGCGTCGCATCGAGCTGGACCAGACCCAGCTGGCCATCGCGGCGGCGACAGGCCGTACGACGGACCTGATCCGGATGCCCTACTCCTCGGAGGTGGACGCCCTCACGGCCTCCGACTGGCGAGCTCTGGTGGACGCGGGCAGCTACCGGGCGGTGTTCACCGATCTCGACACGAGGGACTGGGCGAGACCCGGCGTCGGCCGCATCGTCGCCGCGGGCCTGCCCGCCCACGACCGGGGGGCCGTGGTCATGTTCCACGACGGCGGCGGCGACCGGTCCCAGACCGTGGCCGCGCTCGACCGGCTGATCGTCGAGCTGCAGCGGCGGGGATACTCCTTCGACACGGTGAGCTCCGCGGTCCACGTGGCCTCCCCCTGGCACGCGGCCACCCCGTCGCAGCAGCTGCGGGGGCACCTCGTGATCGGCGTGGTGCGGCTCTCGGACGTCGTCGTCCGGGTGCTCCGCGCGGTCTTCCTGGGCGTGGCCGCGCTCGCGGTCCTGCGCACGCTGCTCCTGCTGGTGCTGGCGCGACGGCATGCGGGCCTGCTCCGGTCCGGACCGGAGCCGACCGGTGCGCTGCCCCCTGTGTCGGTCGTGGTGCCGGCGTACAACGAGGAGCTGGGCATCGGCGCGACGGTCTCCTCGCTGGCCGCGAGCGACTACCCGGACCTCGACATCGTGGTCGTCGACGACGGCTCCACGGACCGTACGTCGGACACGGTCAGGGCGCTCGGCCTCGCGAACGTGCGGGTGATCCGTCAGGCCAACGCGGGGAAGCCGGCCGCCCTGAACACCGGGATCGCCGCCGCCCGGCACGACATCCTGGTCCTCGTCGACGGCGACACGGTCTTCGAGCCGGACGCCCTGCGGGCCCTGGTCGCACCGTTCGCGGACCCGTCAGTGGGCGCCGTGTCGGGCAACACCAAGGTCGGCAACCGCAAGGGCCTGCTGGGCCGGTGGCAGCACATCGAGTACGTCATCGGCTTCAACCTCGACCGCCGCATGTTCGACCTGCTCCGCTGCATGCCCACCGTCCCCGGCGCCATCGGCGCCTTCCGCCGCCGGACGCTGGACGGGGTCGGCGGGGTCAGCAGCGACACGCTGGCCGAGGACACCGACCTCACCATGGCGATCTGCCGGGCCGGCTGGCGGGTCGTCTTCGCGCCGGAGGCCCGCGCCTGGACCGAGGCACCGGCGGGCCTGGGACAGCTGTGGCGCCAGCGCTACCGGTGGTGCTACGGCACGATGCAGGCGATGTGGAAGCACCGCCGGTCCGTGGTCGAAGGCGGCGCCTCGGGCAAGCTCGGACGCCGGGGCCTGCCGTACCTTCTGGCGTTCCAGGTGCTGCTACCGCTGCTGGCCCCGGTGATCGACGTCGCCGGCCTGTACTCCGTCGTCTTCACCGGCTCCCGGACCATCGCGCTCGTCTGGCTGGGCTTCCTGGCCCTGCAGTACGTCAGCGCCGTCTACGCGTTCGTCCTGGACAAGGAGCGCCTCGGGCCGCTGTGGAGCCTGGCGCTGCAGCAGCTCGTCTACCGACAGCTCATGTACCTCGTGGTCATCCAGTCGGTGGCGAGCGCGGTGTACGGGATCCGGCTGCGGTGGCAGACCATCCGACGCACCGGCGACCTGGATGCCGCGCCAGTGACCACGGCGGGGCGGGTCTGACCGGCATGACGCTCCCCGACCCTCGCGTCCTGCTGGAGACCGCCGTCGCCGAGGCGCGGCAGGGCCTGGCGGAAGGTGGCATCCCCATCGGCGCCGCGCTGTTCGCCGCCGACGGGACCCTCCTCGGCCGCGGCCACAACCGTCGCGTGCAGGACCTCGACCCGTCGATGCACGCGGAGACCTCGGCCTTCCGTGCCGCGGGCCGGCAGCGGTCCTACCGCGGGACGACGATGGTCACCACCCTGTCGCCCTGCTGGTACTGCAGCGGGCTGGTGCGTCAGTTCGGCATCTCCCGCGTGGTGATCGGCGAGGCCACCACGTTCCACGGAGGGCACGACTGGCTCGCCGAGCACGGGGTCGAGATCACGGTCCTCGACGACCCCGAGTGCATCGCGTTGATGACCGACTTCATCGAGACCAGCCCGGAGCTGTGGTTCGAGGACATCGGCGAGGACTGAGCCGCCCCCGGCGAGCACGACCGCGTCCGGCGGCCGGTCGCCACCGTCGCGGCGTCACGCCCCCTGCGTGCCCTGCGCGTCCGGCATCTCGCGGCTCTCGACGATCTGGTGCGCCAGGTCGTACAGCTTCTGGTTCTGCACCTGGGAGCAGCGGCGGAGGTAGTCGAAGGCACTCTGGTCGTCCAGGTCCAGCCGCTCCATGATGATGCCGAGCGCCTTCCCGATGGTGGTCCGGTGCTCGAGCGCGATTCCAAGGGTCTCGACCTGGCGTTCCAGGTCATCCATGCGTCGCCGTTCGACGTCCATGCCAGAACTATTTGCCGGACACGCCGCCCTCTAAACACACCGGTGCCTGTGTTTCGGACCCACCGGCGCAGGAACGCCCGGGCCGCCGCCCGGTGAGATCGGTCCCCGGGCGGCGCACCGGAAACGAGGCGGCGACGCCGGGTTCACGCGCCGGAAACGCGACCGGCGCACACTCGGAGCACCAGAGGCCGCCGAGGCCCGTCGCGCACCACCCGGACGCGTACCGGACCCGGCGAAACCGCCGCCCCGTGGGCCGACGTAGACCACGTCCCTGCCAGGAGGACCACTCGTGACGCATCCACTGTCGAACGCTGCCGGAGACCCGGGCTCACCGGCCCCGGTCGTCCTCGACCTGCACGGCGCCCTCGACGCCCGGGCCGGGGCCACGCTCACCCGGGCGGTCCGCCGGCACCTCGTCGCCGGCGAGCGCCACGTGCTGGTGAGCCTCGACGACGTGCCGTCCCTGGACGCGGCCGGCTTGCACGCGCTGGTCGTGGCCCACCGGCTCGTGCGCAGGCACGAGGGCACCATGCAGGTCCGCTGCGCCAACCCCCAGCTCCTGAAGGTCTTCCGGCTCACCGGTCTGACCAAGGTGTTCACGATCAACCCCACCGTGGTCGGCGAGGCGGTCTGAGCCTGCATCCACCGGGTCCGTCCGACGCGCACCGAGGAGCTCGGTGACCGTCCGTACGACGTCGCCGAGCCGCACCTGCACCAGGCCCGACAGGCCCGCACCGACCCCCGACGAGCCGGCCTCCACCCCGACCAGCGTGAGCCGCGCCGGCAGCAGGTCGAGCGCGCGGGCCAGCTCCACGGCGTCGGCCACCCCGAGCGCGTGCGTACCGGCCCGGCCGCCCCGGCCTACCAGGCGCGCCGCACCCACCGGCAGCACCCGCACCCGCCCCGGCTCGGGGCCCGGGACCGTGGCGTCCACGACGACGACCTGGTCGAGCCCGGCGCGACGCAGGTGCTCCAGGAGCGCGAGCGGCTCCGCCTCGGTGGCCACCTCGACGCCGGGGAGCCCGAGCCGGGCGACCCGGGCCGCGACCTCGGGCCCGACCCCGTCGTCCCCGCGGTCGGGGTTGCCGACCCCGAGCAGCAATCGCATCAGCCGTGCTCCACGGTCAGGTCCAGGAAGTGCGTCGCGCACGAGATGCAGGGGTCGTAGTTGCGGACCGCCTGCTCGCACTGACGCGTCAGCTCGTCGAGGTCGAGGTCCAGCCGGGGCTGCACGAACGCCCGGAGGTCGAGCTCGATGCTGGCCAGGTTCTGCGAGGTCGGCGGGACGATCCGCGCGTCCAGGACGGTGCCGTCCTCGGCCAGCTCGTAGCGGTGGTAGAGCACGCCCCGCGGGGCCTCGGTGGCGCCGTACCCCACGCCGGCCCGCGGCGGCACCGGCACGGACGGCACGCCCCCGTCCGACCAGCCGTCGATGATCCGCAGCGCCTCCTCGCAGGCGGTCACGAGCTCGACCGCGCGCACCACGATGGACCGGAACGGGTTGCGGCAGACCGGGCCGAGACCGGCGGCGTCCGCCGCCTGCCGGGCGGTGGGCGGCAGGTGGTCGTGGTTGAGCGAGTAGCGCGCCAGGGGGCCGACGACGTACGGGCCCACGTCGCGCAGGCGCGCGTGCAGCGCGTTGGAGTGCTCCACGTGCTGCTCGGTGACCCAGGCGTCGAAGTCGCGCGGGGGGAAGGTCCGGCCGCTGCTGGTCACGAAGGCCCCCGCCTCGATCGGGTAGTCCGCGTCGGTGCGCAGCGCGACGTACTCGTAGTCCTGCTCGAAGTCCGCGACGTCGAGTGCGGCCACCGTGGTGACGGTGGCGAGGGCGTCGTCGAGGGCGCGCACCAGCAGCGGACGCAGCTGCGCCAGCTCCTCGGTGGTGGTCAGCCGGTAGAAGCCGCCGACCCTGACGTTGACCGGGTGTACGGCGCGCCCGCCGACGAGCGACATCAGGGCGTTCCCCGCATGCTTGAGCCGCAGCCCGCGCTCGACCAGCTCACGGTGGTCCGCGCTCATCTCGACCACGCCCGGGTAGCCGAGGAAGTCCGGCAGGTGCAGCAGGTAGACGTGCAGCGTGTGGCTCTCGATCCACTCGCCGCAGTACAGCAGCCGGCGCAGCAGCCGCACCTCCTCCGGCACGACCACGCCGCAGGCGTCCTCGATGGCCAGGCAGGCGCTCATCTCGTAGGCCACCGGGCAGATGCCGCAGATCCGGGAGGTGATGTCGGGCGGCTCGGTGTGCCCCCGCCCCCGCAGCAGCGCCTCGAAGAAGCGCGGCGGCTCGTAGATCCGGAGCTGCACGTCCGCGACCTTCCCGTCCTCGACGAGGATGCGCATCCCGCCCTCCCCCTCGACGCGGGCGAGGGTCTCCACCGTGATCTCGCGGCTCCCGTCCTCCGCGTGGGTCATCGGTCCTCCCCCGTCGCCGGCGGCGTGTGCCGGGCGCTCTGCTCGGCGAAGGCCGGGGCCGCGGCGTTGAAGGTGGCGAAGACCCGGGCCACGTCCCGCTCGGACATGTCGAGCTCACGCAGCCGCCGGGCCAGCGACACGGTGTTGGTCGTCTCGGCCGGCCCGAAGCACCCGTAGCAGCCCCTGTCGTACGACGGGCAGAGCGCGCCGCACCCGGCGTGGGTGACCGGACCGAGGCACGGGGTGCCGTGGGCGACCGTCACGCAGACGTTGCCGCGGCGCTTGCACTCCATGCACACGCTCTCGGCGGAGATCCGGGGCCTGCGCCGGTGCAGGAACGCCCCGATCACCTCCAGCAGCTGGCCGCGGTCGATGGGGCACCCGCGCAGCTCGTAGTCGACCCGCACGTGCGCCGAGATGGGCGTCGACCGGTCGAGGGTGGCGATGTACTCGGGGTGCGCGTAGACGGCCGCGGTGAACTCCTCGACGTCGGCGAAGTTGCGCAGCGCCTGGATGCCTCCCGCGGTCGCGCAGGCGCCGATGGTGACGAGCCGGCGCGAGGCCTCACGCACCTCCTGGACCCGGCGCAGGTCGCCTGGTGTGGTCACGGAGCCCTCGACCAGGGAGAGGTCGTAGGGACCCTCGACCACGGCCCGCGTCGCCTCGGGGAAGTAGGCGATCTCCACCGCGCCCGCGAGCCCGAGCAGCTCGTCCTCGCAGTTGAGCAGGGTCAGCTGGCAACCGTCGCAGCTGGCGAACTTCCAGACCGCCAGCGTCGGCCGGCGCCGCGGCTCCTCGAGGTCCATCACAGCTCCTTCACGGCGAGCTGGCGGCGCACCCGGTCCAGTGCGAACACCGGACCGTCCACGCAGACCAGGTGCTCCCGCAGCTGGCAGTGCCCGCACAGGCCCACCCCGCACCGCATGTTCCGCTCCACCGAGAGCCGCACCCGGTGCGGGGGGATGCCGCGGGTGGTGAGCGCGTCGGCGACGTAGCGCATCATCACCTCGGGGCCGCACACGAGCGCCAGCGTCCGCTGCGGGTCGAACCGCGCGCCGGGCACGAGCTCGGTCACCACCCCGACCCGGCCGCCCCACGTCGGGT
>DASTGV010000183.1:0-7044 GCA_035718765.1 Nocardioidaceae bacterium | reverse complement strand
GGGACGATGGCCATGCGGTCGACGCCGTCGGCGTTCCGGCTGCACACGGTGAGCGGCTGCGCGGCCTGGCCCGAGGTGCAGGACAACATCTCCGGCCGCACCTTCAAGGGCGCCTCGTCCATCCAGGAGGTGCGCGGTCTGGTCGACGCGCACACGCACGGGATGGCCTTCGAGTTCCTCGGCGGCGACGTGCACTGCGGCCGGCCGTGGCACCCGTACGGCGTCACGTACGCCCTCAAGGACTGCCCGGACCACTACGCCGCCAACGGGAAGGGCGCGGTGCTCGAGGACCTGCTGAACAGCGGCACGCCCGGCACCGGCCACGACCCGGTCGGCTGGCCCACCTTCAAGGACTGGCCCGCACCGCACTCGCTGACCCACGAGGGCACCTACTACAAGTGGATGGAGCGCGCCTGGAAGGGCGGGCTGCGGGTCTTCACCAACCTGCTCGTCGAGAACGGCAAGCTCTGCCAGGTCTACCCGCTCAAGCGGAACTCCTGCGACGACATGACCTCGATCCGCCTGCAGGCCAGGGACATGCACAAGCTGGAGCGGTACGTCGACGCGCAGTACGGCGGACCCGGCAAGGGCTGGTACCGCATCGTCACGAACCCCTACCAGGCCCGCCGCGTGGTCAACCAGGGCAAGCTCGCCGTGGTCATGGGCATCGAGACCAGCGTGCTGTTCGGCTGCACGATGAAGGCCGACGTCCCCGACCCCTCGTGCACCAAGGCGTCCATCGACCGGCAGCTCACCCAGGTCCGCCGGATGGGCGTCTCGCAGATGGAGCTGGTCAACAAGTTCGACAACGCGCTGTCCGGCGTCGCCGGCGACGAGGGCCAGACCGGGGTCGCGGTGAACTCCGCCAACTTCCTCGAGACCGGCTCCTTCTGGGACATGCGGCACTGCCCGGCGGCGTACCCCGCCGACGTGCACGACAAGAACCAGCTCGCCGCCCCGGACCCGAACCCGTTCACCCAGCGCGACGCGCTCTTCGGCGCGATCCAGCAGCAGTACGGCGTCGCCCCGCCCGTCGCGCTCCCGCTGTACGGCGCGGCGCCGCACTGCAACAACCGCGGCCTCACCGACCTCGGCGCGTTCACGATCCGCGGGATGGCCAAGCGGCACATGATCTTCGACCCCGACCACATGAGCGTCGCGGGCCGCAAGGCCGCCCTCGACCTGGTGGAGTCGCTGCACTACCCCGGCGTCGTGTCCAGCCACTCGTGGGCCACCCCGGACGCCTACCCGCGCATCTACCGGCTCGGCGGCTTCATCACGCCCTACGCGGGCGACAGCACCGGCTTCGTGGAGAAGTGGCGCAAGCACCTGCAGTGGGCCGACCCGCGCTACTACTTCGGCTTCGGCTACGGCGCGGACATGAACGGGCTCGGCGCGCAGGGCGACCCGCGCGGCCCGCACGCGAAGAACCCGGTGACCTACCCCTTCAGGGGGATCGGCGGCGTGACCGTGCACAGGCAGGTCAGCGGCACGCGGGTCTACGACATCAACCGCGACGGCGTCGCCCACTACGGCCTCTACCCGGACTGGGTGCAGGACCTGCGCAAGCTCGCCGGCAACGCGATCGTCCAGGACATGACCCGCGGGCCCGAGGCGTACCTCCAGATGTGGGAGCGCGCCGACGGGGTCGGCAACGACGCGTGCCGCGACCCGCGTGCGCTCAAGCGGGCGTCGGTGATCCGGGGCCTGCGCCGCGGCGCCACGTCGACCTACGTCCTCCGGCACGCCGGGCAGCCGCACACCCGGCTGGGCAACACCTACGGCTACTGCGCCACCGGCCGCGACGGCTCGAACGTGCACCTGACCGCCACGTTCTCCCCCGCCGGCCGGCTCCGCACGGTCCGCTGACCCGTCACCTGGTAGGCAGCCTCACCGGCGTGTCGCGGACGCAGTGACGGGTCGGCGCCACCGGGACAGCTCCGCCCGCCAGCCGTCGCCCGAGCCCGCCCATCCGACGTACCCGTCCGGACGCACCAGCAGGTCGGGCCCCGCCCCGCCCCGGCGTACGACGGACAGCCCGGCGTCGTCAGGAGACGGAGACGCGGAGCCGAGCACCAGCACCCAGCCCGCGTCCCGCATCGCCTCGTAGAGCCGGCCGCCACCGGCCAGCGGCAGGTCGGCGGCCCGGGTGCCGACCAGCCGGTCGGCGCCGGGCGGACGCGGGTAGCGGATCCCGACCCCGCTGATCTGCCCGGCCGCCCGGTCCACCACCGGCGGCAGCCGCAGCAGCGTGCCGAGCGCGACGTTGCGCAGGGCGGGCAGCAGCCGCCCGGGGGCCATCGCCGCCCGCACGATGGCGCCGCTGCTGCGCAGCACCATCCGGCCGACCGGGTGCCGCTCGTCGTGGTAGCTGTCCAGCACCGCGTCGGGCGCACCGTCGAGCGCGGCGGCCAGCTTCCAGCCGAGGTTCAGCGCGTCCTGGATGCCGGTGTTCATGCCCTGGCCCCCGGCCGGCGAGTGCACGTGGGCCGCGTCGCCCACCAGGAACACCCGACCGCTGCGGTAGGCCGGCACCTGCCGTTCGTCGCTGTGGAACCGCGCCGACCACCGCGGGTCGTGCATGCCGAGGTCGGTGCCCAGCGCGCGGCGGGTCACGGCCCGCACCTCCTCGAAGTCGAGCGGCGCCGTGTCGTCGACCTGGTGGCCGCGGTTCCAGGCGAACACCCGCCACCAGCCGTCGCCGAACGGCGCCACGAACACGAACGCGTCACCGACGGCGTTCACGGTCACGACGTCCTGCGGCGGGTGCGCGAGCCGCACGTCGGCGAGCATGATCGAGCGGAGCACGGCGCGCCCCGGGAACGGCAGGCCCAGCAGGTCGCGCACCGTGCTGTGCACGCCGTCGGCGCCGACGAGGTAGGAGCCCGTCACCGTGCGGGGTCCGGACGCCGTGGACAGCGTCACCCGGACGCCGTCCGTGTCCTGCTCGAGGCCGGTGAGCGCCGCGCCCCGCTCGAGGACGGCGCCGGCGGAGACGGCGTACCCCTCGAGCAGCCGGTCCACCCGGGTCTGCGGGGTGACCAGCAGGAGCGGGAAGCGGGTCGGCAGCCGGGCGAGGTCCAGCCGCACACCACCGAACAGCCGCAGCGCCGAGACCCGGGCGCCCGTGGTCAGCAGGTCGTCCGCGAGGCCGCGGCTGTCGAGCGCCTCCAGGGTCCGCGCGTGCACCCCGAACGCCCGGGAGAGGGACGAGCGCTCCGGGCGCCGCTCGACCACCAGCACCGAGTGGCCGGTCCGGGCCACCTCGCCGGCGAGCATCAGCCCGGCCGGTCCCGCGCCGGCCACCACCACGTCGTACCTCATCTCGGACCTCCTCCACGGCTATTTCAACGCTTGTTGAATAGTCTGCGTCGGCGTTACGCGGCCCACAAGGCCGGGTGAAGTTACCGACAGGTAGGATCCTTGTCACAGCGCACGGCCGATGACGCGACGAAGCGCCCGGCCCTACGCTCGGACCCGCCTGCACCAGCCCCCGTCCCCCAGGAGCGTTCATGCAGATCCTCGCCATCGTGGTGTCCCTGGCCATCGCGGCCGTCGGCATCGCACTGTTCGTCAAGGCGATCCGGACGATCATCGCGACGGTGAAGATCGGGCAGCCGGCGGTGGGCCGCACCGACGACAAGGGCGCCCGGACGGCCACCATGCTCAAGGAGACCCTCGGGCACACCCGGATGCTGCAGTGGACCTGGATGGGGGCCGGGCACTGGTTCGTGTTCATCGGGTTCGGGCTGCTGTTCTTCACGCTGGTGACCGCGTTCGGCCAGCTCTTCGACCCGCACTTCGCGCTCCCGCTGATCGGGCACTTCTTCCTCTACGAGTGGGTCAGCGAGCTGTTCACCGTGGGCATGCTGATCGCGATCGTGGCCTTCATCGGCTACCGCGCGAGCCGCCCGAAGGAGCGCACCCGGGGCGTGAAGGGCCGGTTCTACGGCTCGACCATGTGGCAGGGCTTCTTCGTCGAGGGCGTGATCCTCGGCGTGGGCCTGTGCATCGCGCTGCTGCGCGGCGCCGAGTACGCCATCTCCCGGTACGGCGGGAACGAGCCGGCCAACGCGTTCCACTACCCGTTCTCGTTCTGGATCGGCGAGTCGATGTCGGGGCTGTCGGAGAGCGCCCTGGCGAACGTCATCTTCCTGGTCGCGATGGTCAAGATCGTCATCTCCTTCACGTGGATGATCGTGATCTCGCTGAACCCGGACATGGGCGTGGCCTGGCACCGCTTCACCGCGTTCTTCAACATCTGGTTCAAGCGCAAGGCCGACGGCGGTACGGCGCTGGGCGGCCTGCAGCCGATCATGGTCGGCGGCGCACCGATCGACTTCGAGAACATCGAGGACCTCGACGAGGACGCGGCGCTCGGTGTCGGCCGGCTGGAGGACTTCGCCTGGAAGGGCATCCTCGACTTCACCTCGTGCACCGAGTGCGGCCGCTGCCAGAGCCAGTGCCCGGCCTGGAACACCGAGAAGCCGCTGTCCCCGAAGCTGCTGATCACGAACCTGCGCGACCACGCCTACACCAAGGCGCCGTACCTCCTGGCCGACGAGTCCGCCCGCGACTCGCTCCCCGACCACGTCAAGGCCGAGGCCGAGCGCGAGCTCGTCGGCGCCACCGAGGGCGACCCGACGCTGCCCAGCGGCGGCGCGGTCATCGACCCCGAGGTGCTGTGGAACTGCACGTCCTGCGGCGCCTGCGTCCAGCAGTGCCCGGTCGACATCGAGCACGTCGACCACATCATGGACATGCGCCGCTACCAGGTCCTGGTGGAGTCGAACTTCCCGGCCGAGCTCAACCAGCTGTTCAAGGGCCTGGAGAACAAGGGCAACCCCTGGAACATGTCGCCCAACGCGCGCATGGACTGGGCCAAGGGCCTCGACTTCGAGGTCAAGCAGGTGGGCACGGACGTCGAGGACCTCGACGAGGTGGACTGGCTGTTCTGGGTCGGCTGCGCCGGCGCCTACGAGGACCGCGCGAAGAAGACCACCCGGGCGGTCGCCGAGCTGCTCGACCTCGCCGGCGTCTCGTTCGCGGTGCTCGGCGACGGCGAGACCTGCACCGGTGACCCCGCCCGCCGCTCCGGCAACGAGTTCGTGTTCCAGCAGCTCGCCATGCAGAACGCGGAGGTGTTCAAGGAGACCAAGGTCAAGAAGGTCGTCTCCACCTGCGCGCACTGCTTCAACACGCTCAAGAACGAGTACGCCGAGTTCGGCCTCGAGCTCGAGGTCGTGCACCACACCCAGCTGCTCAACCGGCTGGTGCGCGAGGGGAGGCTGACGCCCGTCGCGGACGGCAACGGAGCCGCCAAGCGCAGCATCACCTACCACGACCCGTGCTACCTGGGCCGGCACAACCAGGTGTACTCCCCGCCCCGCGAGCTGCTCGCCGTGCTGCCCAACGCGGAGATGAAGGAGATGCCGCGCAACAGCGAGCGGTCCTTCTGCTGCGGCGCCGGCGGCGCGCGGATGTGGATGGAGGAGAAGACCGGCGAGCGGATCAACCTCAACCGCACCACGGAGGCGGTCGGCACCGGCGCGGACCAGATCGCGGTCGGCTGCCCGTTCTGCCGGGTGATGCTCTCGGACGGCCTCACCTCGCTGCAGGCCGACGGCAAGGCCCGCGAGGAGGTCGAGGTCCTCGACGTCGCGCAGATGCTCCTCGCCTCGGTCAAGCGGGCCCCCGAGGCCCCGGCCGCACCGGCGGCGGCCGCCGCCCAGGCCGAGCCGGCGGGCACCGCGACCGCCGTCCTCGACCGTCCCGACGAGCCCGCCCAGGAGCCCGCCCGGAAGGCCGCTGACGAGCCCAGCCGCGAGCCCGCTCCGACGTCCGAGGCGCAGCCCAAGGACGAGGCCACCCAGGCCGAACCCGAGCCGGGCGACGTCACGCAGACCGAGGACACGGTCAGCGACCCGCAGGACGTCGGGCCGGACGCCGCGGCCGCCAAGGAGCCGGACCCCGAGGTCGAGGCCGCGAAGCAGCCTGAGCAGCAGCCCGAGGACCACCAGGGCAAGCTCTTCTGACGCCGACCCGTCACCTGGTAGGCAGTCTCACCGGCGTGTCCCGCAGCAGCTGACGGCTCGCCACCTCTCCCCCGGACGCGCGCGTCCGAAAACCAGTTGGATTCTGCATGTTCGTGCAGCACACAGGTGTGCACGTCCGTGCTATGGCGAAATAACGCTCTTTCGGGTGCCATGTCCCCAGACGTCGGGCGGTAGGCGCCGCAAGGGGGCCGGCGGGACACCCCAGGAGCGAACTGGTGATCAGGAAGACTCTGCTGTCTGCGCTCGGAGCGGGAACCCTGCTCCTCGGCGCCCTCGCGACCGGCGCACCCACGGCCGACGCCGCCCCCTCCGGCCTGCACGCCAAGCGCGTGTGCGCCGCCTCGTCGCAGGCCACCGTTGCGAGCTGCCTCTCGAAGGTGCTCGTCAACAGCCAGGGCGCGGTGCCCCACAGCGCCACCCCCGCTGCCGGCGCCAAGACGCCGGCCCAGCTGAAGGACGCCTACAAGCTCACCGGCACGAGCTCCGGCGGGAGGACCGTCGCGATCGTGGACGCCTACGGCTACCCGAGCCTCGCCGCCGACCTCGCGACGTACCGCTCCTACTTCGGGCTCCCCGCGTGCACGACCGCGAGCGGCTGCCTGACCATCAAGGACCAGAACGGCGGCACCAGCTACCCGCGGTTCGACGCCGGCTGGGCCGGCGAGCAGGCTCTCGACGTCGACGCGGTGTCCGCGATCTGCCCGGACTGCAAGATCCTCGTGGTGCAGGCCAAGAGCGCATCGATCGCCGACCTCGGCACGGCCGTCAACACCGCCGCCAGGCAGGCCGGTGTGGTCGCCGTCTCGAACAGCTACGGCGGCGGCGACCTGTCCGACACGACGTACGGCGGCTACTACAACCACCCGGGCATGGCGGTGACCGCGTCGACCGGTGACAACGGCTACCAGGGTGGCAGCTTCCCGGCCTCCTCGCAGTACGTCACGGCGGTCGGCGGGACCTCGCTCTTCGCCGCGTCCGGCACCACCCG
>DASTGV010000182.1:0-4978 GCA_035718765.1 Nocardioidaceae bacterium | reverse complement strand
CGCAGGTCGAAGATCAGCCCCTCGCCGATGCGGGAGGAGAGCCACCCCATGGCCAGGGCGAGGCCGGCGTCGAGGAGCGCCACACCCGCGGCCGCGAGCGCGAGCATGACCACCAGGCGGGTGTCCTGCTTCAGGATGCCGTCGTCGACGATCCGCTTGACCAGCAGCGGCGTGACGACGACCAGGGCCGCGTCGACGACCGTGAGGCCCAGGAAGACGCCGATCGGCCGGCGGTGCGGCCGCGCGAACCCGAGCACCCGCCGGACCGTGTCCCCCTGGAGCTTCTGCTCGCCGATGCTGCGGTCGGTGCGCATGTGCCGCCACACCGGACCCATGCCGTGTCCCATGGACATCCGCGCACCTCCCTCTTCCTGTTGCTCAGCGCTCCTGGTCGAGCCTGCGTCCGGTCACTCGCCCATCAGCGCGGCGAGCTCCCGGAAGCGGCGTACCTGCGCCTCGCGCTCGGCGAGCCGCTGCTCCTCGAGGTCGAGGCGCGACGCGCTCTGCAGCAGCGCCTTGGTGGCGCTCACCGCACCGTAGATCGGTGCGGTCAGCGCGGCGACCAGGTCCGTCACCGTTCCGTCGAGCTCGTCGTCCGGGACGACAGCCGTGGCCAGACCGATGTCGCGCGCCTCGTCCGCGCCGACCCACCGGGTCGTGGCACAGATCTCCAGCGCACGCGAGTAGCCAACAAGGTCGACGAGGGGTTTTGTTCCCGTCAGGTCCGGCACCAGGCCGAGCAGCGGCTCCCGCATCGAGAAGCGCGCGGTCTCGGAGAGCACCCTCAGGTCGCAGGCCAGCGCCAGCTGGAAGCCGGCGCCGACGGCCGAGCCGCGCACCGACGCCACCGTGACGATCTCGGGGCGGCGCAGCCAGGTGAAGCCCTCCTGCCAGGTGGCGATGCTCTCGGCCATCTCCGGGTCGGGCATGTCGAGCAGCTGCATCACCGAGGTCTCGCCGGGCACGCCCTCGGGGCTGAGCATCCGCCGGTCGAGCCCGGAGGAGAACGAGTCGCCGCTGGCCTGGACGACCACGACACGCACGGCCGGGTCGAGCGAGGCGCCGATGATCCGCAGGGCGTGCCAGGTGGCGGGGGTCTGGGAGTTCTTCGTCTCCGGGCGGTTGAGGGTGATCGTGGCGACCAGGCCGTTCTCCTCGAACGTCAGTCCGCCGAGCTCCAGGACCCCGGGGTCCACGCTGCTGTCCATGCGGCGACTGTAGTGGTCCCCGCCCCCACCACGAGTCTCAGGCGAGCGCCACGAGGTCCGCGTAGTCGGCGTTCCACAGGTCCTCGACCCCGTCCGGCAGGATCAGCACCCGGTCCGGCTCCAGTGCGGTCACCGCGCCCTCGTCGTGGGTGACCAGGATGATCGCGCCCTGGTAGGTGCGGATCGCGTTCAGCACCTCCTCGCGGGAGGCGGGGTCCAGGTTGTTCGTCGGCTCGTCGAGCAGCAGCACGTTGGCGCTCGAGACCACGAGGCTGGCCAGCGCGAGCCGGGTCTTCTCCCCTCCCGAGAGCACCGACGCGGGCTTCGAGGCGTCGTCGCCGCTGAACAGGAACGACCCCAGCACGCTGCGGGCCTCCGTGTCGGTGAGCTGGGGCGCCGCGTGCTGCATGTTCTCCAGCACGGTCGCCGAGGTGTCGAGGGTCTCGTGCTCCTGGGCGTAGTAGCCCAGCTTGAGGCCGTGGCCCGGGTTGACCCGGCCGGTGTCCGGCCGGTCGATGCCGCCGAGGATCCGCAGCAGGGTGGTCTTCCCGGCACCGTTGAGCCCCAGGATCACCACCCGGCTGCCCTTGTCGATGGCGAGGTCGACGTCGGTGAAGACCTCGAGCGAGCCGTAGGACTTCGACAGCTCCGAGGCGGTGAGGGGTGTCCTGCCGCACGGCGCCGGGGCGGGGAACTTGATCCGCGCGACCCGGTCGGCGCGCCGCTCCCCCTCGACGCCCTCCATGAGCCGCTCGGCGCGCTTGAGCATCGACTGGGCCGCCTGCGCCTTGGTGGCCTTGGCCCGCATCCGGTTGGCCTGGTCGGTGAGCGTCTTGGCCTTGTTCTCGGCGTTCATCCGCTCGCGCTTGCGACGCTTCTCGTCGGTCTCGCGCTGCGCGAGGTACGTCGTCCAGCCCATGTTGTAGACGTCGATCTCGGCCCGGTTCGCGTCCAGGTGCAGCACCTTGTTCACGCAGGCCTCGAGCAGCCCGACATCGTGGCTGATCACGATCAGCCCGCCCTTGTGGGACTTGAGGAAGTCGCGCAGCCAGACGATCGAGTCGGCGTCGAGGTGGTTGGTGGGCTCGTCGAGCAGCAGCGTCTCGGCGCCGGAGAACAGGATCCGGGCCAGCTCGACCCGGCGCCGCTGGCCCCCGGACAGGGTGCGCAGCGGCTGGCCGAGGATCCGGTCCTCGATGTTCAGGCTGGACGCGATCTGCCGGGCCTCCGCCTCCGCGGAGTAGCCACCGCCGGCGTGCAGGGCGGCGTCAGCCTTCTCGTAGCGGCGCATCCCCCGGTCCCGCACGTCCGGGTCGTCGGAGGCCATCTCCTGCTCGGCCTCGCGCAGCCGCCGGACGACGTCGTCGAGGCCCCGCGCGGCGAGGATGCGGTGCAGTGCGTGCACCTCGGGGTCACCGGTGCGCGGGTCCTGCGGCAGGTAGCCGATGCTGCCCGTGCGGTGCACCGCTCCCCCGGCGGGCAGCGCCTCGCCGGCGAGGATCTTGGTGAGCGTGGTCTTGCCGGCGCCGTTGCGGCCGACCAGGCCGACCTTGTCACCGGCGGCGACACGGAACGACACGTCCTCCATGAGCAGCCGCGCGCCCGCGCGGACCTCGAGCTTCTGGGCGGTGATCATGGGAGTGCGACCTCGACGGGATGGGGGCTGGTGGACGGACGTGGTGCTGGTCCGGGCTCAGTCCTCGGTGCACGTCACGCATCCATCCTACGGGGCGGGGGTAGTGGGTCGGCGCGCCCGTCGTACGTCCGTGGGCCGATACGATCTCTCGGACCGAGGGAAGGGTGTGCGATGCGCTACAACCCCAGGGCACGTCTCGACCGAAGCCAGGTCGAGGACCGGCGCGGCAGCAGCGGCGGCGGGGGCGGCTTCCCGATGGGCGGCGGGGGCGGCGGCATCAAGGTCGGTGGCGGCATCGGCGGCGTGATCCTGCTGGTGATCATCTTCCTGCTGCAGAGCCAGCTCGGCGGCGGCACCGACGCGGGCGGCTCGGGGCAGGCGCAGGGCTCCGGGAGCACCTCGCTCGACCAGTGCCGGACCGGTGCGAACGCCAACCAGGACGCCGACTGCGCCCTGGTCGCGGACGTCAACTCGATCCAGTCGTTCTGGGGTGACGACCTGCCGCGTGAGGCGGGCGTCGACTACACCCCGGCCCGGACCACGATCTTCACCCGCGCCATCGACACCGGCTGCGGCGGCGCCACCTCCGACGTGGGGCCCTTCTACTGCCCGGTCGACAAGCACGTGTACCTCGACACCACGTTCTTCAAGGACATGCTGGAGGGCCAGCTCGGTGCGAAGGGCGGGCCGTTCTCCCAGGCGTACGTGCTCGCCCACGAGTACGGCCACCACGTGCAGGACCTGCTCGGCACGATGAGCAAGGTCCGCACCCAGCAGGGGCGCAACAGCGACGCCGTGCGCCTGGAGCTGCAGGCCGACTGCTACGCCGGGATCTGGACCCGGCACGCCACCAGCGCCGAGGACAACGGCGGCGAGCCCTACATCGTCGACCTCACCCAGGACGACATCGCGCGCGCCCTCGATGCGGCCGCCGCGGTCGGTGACGACCGGATCCAGCGCCGGACCTCGGGCCGCGTGGATCCGGACAGCTGGACGCACGGGTCGGCCGAGTCGCGGATGCGCTGGTTCACCACCGGCATGCAGAAGGGCACCCTGCGGGCCTGCGACACGTTCTCCACCAACCAGCTCTGAGCGGCCCTCACGCCCGCGGTCTGCGGACTGGACCTCCATATCGGGTCTCGTAACTGCTCCCCTACACTCCGCTGCATGCCCGCTCCCCGCTCGTCCTCCCGCGACCTCGCGCTGGTCGCGACCTTCGCCGGCGTGGTCGCCGCGCTGGGCCTGGTCCCGGCGTTCGTGCCGCCCGGCTTCACGGTGCCGATCACCGCGCAGTCGCTGGGGGTGATCCTCGCCGGAGCCGTCCTCGGGGCCCGGCGCGGCTTCCTCTCGCTGGCGCTGCTGCTGGTGCTGGTCGCCGTGGGGCTCCCGCTGCTGGCCGGCGGCCGCGGCGGTCTCGGGGTCTTCGCCAGCCCGTCGGCCGGGTTCCTGCTCGGCTGGCCGGTCGCGGCGTTCGTCGTGGGCTGGCTGACCGAGCGCGGCGGGCCGACGTACAAGCTGGGCTGGGGGCTGGTGGCCAACACCGTGGGCGGCATCGTGGTGCTCTACGCCCTGGGCATCGCCGGCATCGCGCTCGTCGCCGGCCTGTCCGTCCAGGCCGCCGCCGTCTCCACCTGGATCTTCATCCCCGGCGACCTGGTCAAGGTCGTGGTGGCCGCGCTGGTCGCCCGGGGTGTGCACGCGGCGTACCCGGGTCTCCTCGGCGCCCCGCGGCGCCACCAGGAGCAGCCGTCCTCGTCCGGGGCCCCGGCTGTCTGAGCGGGTCCGGGCGGTCGGCGCCTGCGCCGACCCCGTCGCCGCCTTCCTCGCCGCGCACGCCGCGGGCGACCTCGTCGCGCTGCGCACCTCCGGCACCGCCGGGCCCCCGCGCTCGGTGGTGCGCACCACGGAGTCGTGGGTGTCCTCCTTCGGCACCGTCTCGGCGCTGACCGGGGTCGGCGCCGCCTCGCGGGTATGGGTGCCGGGGCCGCTGTCCGCGACGATGAACCTGTTCGCGACCGTGCACGCGACCTGGTCCGGCGCGGCACTCGTGACCGTGCCCGCCGAGGCCACGCACGCGCACCTCACCCCGGCGCTGCTGCACCGGCACCTCGACGACCTTGTCGGCGTCACCGTG
>DASTGV010000181.1:0-18426 GCA_035718765.1 Nocardioidaceae bacterium | reverse complement strand
CGGCCGGGTCGTAGGGCACCCGGGTGTAGACGAAGGTCTCGCAGACCAGGTGGTTGATGCTGCCGTCGTCGTTGCGTACGACGTGCAGGTCCTCGCCGTGGTGGTAGCCCCGGGCGCCGCGGAAGGTGCCGTCGTCCTGCGGCACGAACCGGTGCGCCTCGGCCCGCCGCGCCGGGTTGGTCACGACGACCTCGCGGCCGTCCCACGCGAAGGAGAGCGCCGTGTTGCCCCAGTGCCACACACCGAGGATCTCGGTCACCGCGGCCGGCACGTCCCGGGCCGGACGCCACGGTCGCGGCACGGTGCCCTCCCACGTCTCCAGCTCGGCCAGCAGGTCGATGGGCAGCCCCTCGCAGCGCATCCCGACGGTGGCGTTGGCCAGCACCACCGCGCCCGTACGACGGACGGGGTCGGCGAAGCACCCGGCCAGGAACCCGGGCATCGACCCGGTGTGGCCGTGCAGCATCCCGGACCCACCACGGCTCAGCTGGAAGCCGAGGCCGTGCGCGCTGGCCAGCGCCCCGGCCCGCGACCCGGACTGCGGGGTGGCCATCTCCTCGAGCGTCGACCACGGCAGCACGTCGTCGTGGCCGGCCGCCAGGAACGCGGCGTAGCGGCCGAGGTCGGTGACCGTGCTCCACACCTGGCCGGCCGGGGCCATCGCGCCCGCGTCGTGCGACGGCTCCGGGGTGAGCGTGCCGGCGTAGTGGTGCACGCTCCAGCCCGTGGCGTGCGGCGCCTCGGGCAGGTAGGACGTGCGGGTCATGCCCAGCGGGTCGAGGACGCACGCCCGGACCACGTCGAACCACGGCCGGCCGCGGAGGCGGGCCACGACCTCACCGAGCAGGCCGAAGGCGACGTTCGTGTAGTGGAAGGTGGCGCCGACGTCGAAGGCCGGCGCCGAGTCGTCGAGGGTGGCGACCAGCTCGTCGAACGTGCCTCCGGGCGTGCGCTCCCACCAGGGGCCGGCCGGCTCGGAGTGCATGCCGGTCGCGTGCGCGAGCAGGTCACGGATCGTGCGGTCGCCGTACGCGATGCCGGGCAGGTGCGCGTCGAGCCGGTCGTTGAGGCCGAGCGCGCCCTCGTCCCGCAGCTGCAGGACGCAGACCGCGACCAGCGTCTTGGTGATCGACCCGATGCGGTACTGCACGTCCGGCCCGGTCTCGAAGCCGTCCAGCCCGGACACCGCGCCGGTCCACACCAGCGCGCCGTCGCGGACGACCCCGCCGACCACGGACGGCAGCCGCCCGTCGACCTGCTCGCGCGCCAGCAGCAGGTCGAGCCGGCGTGCGGTCAGGTCCGCCACGCTCATCCGTGGGTTTCCGCGAACGCCTCGGGCGACGGGCACGCACAGACCAGGTTGCGGTCGCCGTAGGCCTGGTCGATCCGGGCGACCGGCGGCCAGTACTTGTCCGGGTCGTAGCCGGTCGGGAACACCGCGACCTCACGCGAGTAGGCGCGGTCCCACTCGCCGGTCAGCGCCCGGGCGGTGTGCGGCGCGCCGCGCAGCGGCGAGGACTCGGGAGTCCACTCCCCCGCCGCGACCTGCGCGATCTCGCCGCGGATCGCGATCATCGCGTCGACGAACCGGTCGATCTCGGCGAGGTCCTCGGACTCGGTCGGCTCGACCATCAGCGTGCCCGCGACCGGGAAGCTCATGGTCGGCGAGTGGAAGCCGTAGTCGACCAGCCGCTTGGCCACGTCGTCGACGGTCACGCCGGTCTGCTTGGTGATGTCGCGCAGGTCGAGGATGCACTCGTGGGCGACGAGTCCGCCATGTCCCTTGTACAGCACGGGAAAGTGCTCACCGAGCCGCTTGGCGACGTAGTTCGCCGAGAGCACCGCGACCGCCGTCGCGTCGGTGAGGCCGGCGCCGCCCATCATCCGCACGTAGGCCCACGTGATCGGCAGGATGCCGGCCGAGCCGTACGGCGCCGCGCTCACCGGGCCGATGCCCTCACGGCGAGCCCGGTCCGGGTGGCCCGGGTGCGACGGGAGGTACGGCGCGAGGTGGGACCGCACCGCGACCGGGCCGACGCCGGGACCGCCGCCGCCGTGCGGGATGCAGAACGTCTTGTGCAGGTTGAGGTGCGACACGTCGCCGCCGAACTCGCCGGGCTTCGCGTAGCCGAGCAGCGCGTTGAGGTTGGCCCCGTCGACGTACACCTGGCCGCCGTGCTCGTGCACGACCGCGCACAGGTCGCCGATGCCGTCCTCGTAGGCGCCGTGCGTCGACGGGTAGGTCACCATGATCGCCGCGAGGTCCTCGGCGTGGGTCTCGCACTGCGCGCGCAGGTCGTCCATGTCCACGCGCCCGTCGGTGGCCGCCTTGACCACCACGACCCGCATGCCGGCCATCACCGCGGACGCGGCGTTCGTGCCGTGCGCCGACGCCGGGATCAGGCAGACGTCGCGAGCCTCGTCACCGTTGGCCACGTGGTAGGCGCGGATCGCGAGCAGCCCGGCGAGCTCGCCCTGCGAGCCGGCGTTCGGCTGGATCGACACGCGGTCGTAGCCGGTCACCTCGGCCAGCCAGGACTCGAGCTCCTCGATCAGGTGCGTGTAGCCGGCCGCGTCCTCCGCCGGGGCGAACGGGTGCAGGTCGGCGAAGCCGGGCAGGCTCACCGGCTCCATCTCGGTGGTGGCGTTGAGCTTCATCGTGCAGGAGCCGAGCGGGATCATGCCCCGGTCCAGCGCGTAGTCGCGAGCCGACAGCCGGCGCAGGTAGCGCAGCATCGACGTCTCGGAGCGGTGCGTGTTGAACACCTCGTGGGTGAGGAAGTCGGTCTCCCGCACCAGCTCCGCCGGCAGGTCGAGGCCCACCCGGGCGTCCACGTCGTGGAGGTCGACGTCGTCGACGCCGAACGCGGACAGCACCGCGGACAGGTGCTCGCGCGCTGTGGTCTCGGAGGTGGAGACGCCGACCGTGTCGTCGTCGGCCAGCCGCAGGTGCACACCCGCCTGGCGGGCGGCCTCGACCACGGCGGCCGCGCGGCCGGGCACGGACACCGTCACGGTGTCGAAGAAGCTCTCGTGCCGCACGGCGAGGCCGGCCTCCCGCAGCGCGGCCGCGAGCACGGCGGCGTAGCGGTGGGTGCGCCGCGCGATGTCCCGCAGCCCCTCGGGGCCGTGGTAGACGGCGTACATGGAGGCGACCACGGCCAGCAGCACCTGCGCGGTGCAGATGTTCGAGGTGGCCTTGTCGCGGCGGATGTGCTGCTCGCGGGTCTGCAGCGCCAGCCGGTACGCCGGGCGGCCCTCCGCGTCCACCGAGACGCCGACGAGGCGGCCGGGCAGGTGCCGCTCCAGGCCGGCGCGCACCGACATGAACCCGGCGTGCGGGCCGCCGTAGAACAGCGGGACGCCGAAGCGCTGCGAGGAGCCGACGACGACGTCGGCGCCCATCGAGCCCGGCGACTCCAGCAGCGTGAGCGCCAGCAGGTCGGCGGCGACCACGGCCATGCCGCCGCGCTCGCGCGCCGCCTCGATGACCGGCCGCGGGTCGAGGACAGCACCGTCGGCGCCGGGGTACTGCACCAGCACGCCGCACAGCTCGCCCTCGGGCAGCCCCCCTGCGAGGTCCGCGACCACGACCGGGATGCCCATGGCGCGCGCCCGCGTCTCGACCACCGCGATCGTCTGCGGCAGGGCGTTGGCGTCGACCACGAACGGGCCGGCCGCCTTCTTGGTCCCGCGACGCACCAGCGTCATCGCCTCGGCGGCCGCGGTGCCCTCGTCGAGAAGCGACGCGTTCGCGGTGGGCAGGCCGGTGAGGTCGCCGACCATGGTCTGGAAGTTCAGCAGCGCCTCGAGCCGGCCCTGGGAGATCTCGGGCTGGTAGGGCGTGTACGCGGTGTACCAGCTGGGATCCTCCAGCACGTTGCGTCGTACGACGGGCGGGGTGATCGTGCCGTGGTAGCCCAGGCCGATCATCGGCTCGCGGGGCGTGTTGCGCCCGGCGACCTCGCGCAGCTCGCGGGCCGCCTGCTGCTCGGTGGCGGCGACCGGGAGACCGAGGTCGCCGGCGGCCCGGATGCCGCCGGGCACGGCCGCGTCCATCAGCGCGTCGAGGGAGTCGAACCCGAGTGCCGACAGCATGGTGGCGCGCTCCGTGGCGCCGGGGCCGATGTGACGGTCGACGAACGCGCTCGCGGTGTCGAGGTCGGCAAGGCTGGGATGGTCTGACACAGAGGCTCCTGGGCTCGGCGGTTCAGGTCGCCTCCCCTTCTGTCGGCCCGTCCGTGACGACGGTCCTCCAGAGTTGCCTCGTCCACGCGGTCCTGGCGCCTGAGAGGTTCCGGGGAGGGTTTGCCCCTTCGGCGCTCCGAACGGGGAAGTGATCGGAGACTCTCCCGCGCGGTGTCTGCAGCAGGCCCCAGTCTACCCGGCACATGACCGTGCCCCGGGCATCAGCCCGGGGCACGTCGTGAGGTCCTGGTGGGAGCGGTCAGCCGGTCGCGCGGGCGCGGCGGCGGGCGGCGAGCTCGTCGGACGCGTGGCCCTCGTCACTGCCGGAGTCGGTGGCCCGCTCGCTGGGCAGCTCGGCCAGCGACCCCTCGATCTCGCGCCAGACGCCGCCGATCGCGATGCCGAAGACGCCCTGGCCGCCCTGGAGCAGGTCGATGACCTCGTCGTTGCTCGTGCACTCGTAGACGGTGGCGCCGTCGCTCATCAGCGTGACGCGGGTCAGGTCGTCGGTGCCGCGCTTGCGCAGGTGCTGGACGGCGGTGCGGATCTGCTGCAGCGAGATGCCCGCGTCCAGCAGCCGCTTGATGACCTTGAGCACCAGGATGTCGCGGAAGGAGTAGAGCCGCTGGGTGCCGGAGCCGGTGGCGCCGCGCACGCTGGGCTCGACGAGGCCGGTGCGGGCCCAGTAGTCGAGCTGCCGGTAGGTGATGCCGGCGGCGTTGCAGGCCGTGGGGCCGCGGTAGCCGGCGTCGCTGGGCAGCGGGGACACGTCGTCGTCGAAGAGCAGCCCCTGCTGGTCCGCGACCTCGGCCGCCTCGCGAGCCGCCGCCTGGTCGGCCGCGCTGTGCGCCGCCACGTCGTCGTTGCCTGTCACCGTTGACCTCGTCTCGTCTGCTTCGCTCTGCATGTCGCTCCCTGGGGGAAGCCGTCGGTCCTCGGGACGGTCGGTGCGACCGGAAGGACAACGGTGGAGTTACAGCGAAGGCACTCCCCCAAGGTAGGCGCAGCATGGGGGGTGGTCAACGACGCGCTCGGCGTGTCGAACCCTGAACTAGAGGTTGAGGGTTAGCCCCGGATGGCGGTCAGCGGGACTCGAAGTCCTCGGGTGAGACGTGGTCCAGGAACTCCCGGAACTTCTCGACCTCGTCCTCCTGCTCGTCCGGCACCTCCAGGCCGGCCTCGTCGAGCACGTCCTCGGCGCAGACGATCCGGCTGCCGGTGCGCAGCGCGAGCGCGATCGAGTCGGACGGCCGGGCGCTCACCTCGACACCGGAGTCGAAGACCAGCACGGCGTAGAAGATGCCGTCCTTCATCTCGGTGATCCGGACCTCGGTGAGGTCGTTGCCGGTGGCGCTGAGGAGGTCCTTGATCAGGTCGTGCGTGAGCGGGCGGGGCGGCACCACCCCCTGCTGCGCGAACGCGATGGCGGTGGCCTCCACGGCCCCGATCCAGATGGGCAGGTAGCGGTCGCCCGCCACCTCCCGCAGCAGCACGATGGGTTGGTTGGAGGGCATCTCCACCCGGACACCGATCACGTCGACTTCTCGCACACGATCAGCGTACGCCCTGCGGGAAGGTCCGTCGGCGCCCACACTCAGGTGCGCAGGCCGGCCTTCACGAGGGTCGCGTGCAGCCGCACGGAGAGCGCCGCGAGCTGCGAGATCGCCTCCTCCGCCCGGGCCGCCGCGCTGGCGTCCCGGCCCCGCCGCATCGTCGAGACGACCTGCTCCACCAGGCCCACCTCACGGTCGGCGGCGGTGCGGAACGCGCGCAGGTGCCGCGGCTCGAGCCCGAAGGCCGCGAGCTCGCCGCAGGTCTTCGCGATGACGAGCGCGTCCCCGTCGTACGGCGCGCTCCCCTGCCTCGGGCGCACCAGGCCGAAGGTCTCGAGCTGCTCGAGCAGGGTGTCCTCGATCTCCGCCGCGGTGAGCAGCTCGGTGCGGGACAGCCGCAGCTCGGACGCGTCGGTGGCGAACGCCTCGGGCGAGGGGTAGCCGTCGCCGGCGAGCACCACCCGGGGCACCTGCGGGACGGTCGAGCCGTTGAGGTCCGGCGGCTCGAGGCCCCGGTCGATCGCGTCGAGGTGCTCGCGGATCACCTTGAGCGGGAGGTAGTGCTCGCGCTGCGCGGTGAGGACGTAGCGGAGCCGCTCGACGTCCTGGTGGGAGAACTTGCGGTAGCCCGACGGCGTGCGCTCGGGCTCGATCAGCCCCTCCGCCTCGAGGAACCGGATCTTGGAGATGTTCAGGCCGGGGAAGTCTCCGCGCAGCTGGCCGAGCACCTCCCCGATGCTCAGCCGAGCCCGCGACGAGGCGGACTGACGCATGGCTACTGACCCGCTCCGGAGTGGCTGGCGAAGTAGACCAGGCGGTACTTGCCGATCTGCACCTCGTCGCCGCCCTGCAGCGCGACCTCGTCGATCCGGTCGCGGTTGACGTAGGTGCCGTTGAGGCTGCCGACGTCGGCGACGGTGAACCCGTCCGCGGTGCGCCGGAACTCCGCGTGCCGGCGGGACACGGTCACGTCGTCGAGGAAGATCTCGCTCTCCGGGTGCCGTCCGGCCGCGACCACGTCCGTGTCGAGCAGGAAGCGGCTGCCGGCGCTCGGCCCGCGCTGCACCACCAGCAGCGCGCTGCCCGGGGGCAGGGCGTCCACGGCGGCCGCGTCGGCGTCGCCGAGGGCCCGCTCCTCGCGGAGCTCGGCCTCCTTGACCGGACCGCCGAAGGTGATGGTGGCCGTCGACTCGCTGGGCGACTCCGGTCCGCCGGAGGGCGCCGCGCCGGCCTCGAGCCGGCTCCCGCACTGGGAGCAGAAACGCGCCCCGTCGGGGTTCTGGTGCCCGCACTGCGTGCAGAACGGCATGGTCGGCCTCCCGTGCGTCGGACCCGTCAGGTGCACAAACCCTCAACCATCAGTCGAGGTTCAAGGTTGCTGCGACGAACCTACCAGTGAACGGGGGCCGATCAACCCGGAAGGGCCGAGGTCAGGACTCGACGGTGGCCCGGTACGCCTCGGCGTCCATCAGCGCGTCCACGGCGGCCGCGTCGGACGGCACGATCTCGAACAGCCAGCCCTCGCCGTACGGGTCGGAGTTGACCAGCTCGGGAGTGGCGTCGAGGGCGTCGTTGCGGGCCACCACCGAGCCCGCCAGCGGGGCGTAGACGTCGCTGACCGACTTCGTGGACTCGAGCTCGCCCACCGCCGCGCCCTCCTCGAGGTCGACGCCGACGTCGGGGAGCGAGACGTAGACGATGTCGCCGAGCGCGTCCTGCGCGTAGTCGGTGATGCCGACCCGCACGGACCCGTCGGCCTCCCCGGGGCTGCGCACCCACTCGTGCTCACTGGTGTACTTGAGGTCCTCGGGGTACACGGCGCTCCTTCGGTGTGGGTGCTGGGCCGCTGCGGGCGGCTGCTGGGCTGGTCGCCCGCAGGCTATCCGGTCGCGCCGGGCTGGGCGTACTGCGGTGCGGCGGGCTCCACCACCGTGGAGATCTCCACCTTGTCGCTCTCCTGGACCTGGACCGTGCCGTCGACGTCGGCTCGCTGCACCTCGTCGATGAACCCGCCCTTGAAGTCCAGGGCGGTGGCCAGGTCGTGGGGGCTGCCGATGGCCTCGATGACGTACGGCGCCCGCAGCACCGTGCCGTCGACCATCACTCCCCCGTCGACGTCCTTCAGGGAGGTCTGGGCGACGACCCGCACCCGGTTGTTCAGCTCGATCGCCTCGGCGCCGGCGTCCCGGAGCTCCTCGAGCCCCTCGAGGAGCTGGTTGCTGCCGACCCCGCCCTTCTCGTCCGTGACCGTGACCCGCACGCCGCTGCCCACCACGGGGACGGTGCCGGCCAGGATCCCGAGCGTGTCCGCCTGCTGCCGGGCCCGCTCGAGCGCCGTACGGCGGGAGCGGGTGTCGCTGCGCAGGGCGTCCCGGGTCTGCTGCAGGCGGGCGATCTCCGCCTCGGTGCGCTGCGAGGCGAGGGACAGGTTGTTGATGTACTGGACCAGGTCGCCCTGACGCGCGCCGACGTACTGGTCGTCCTTGCCGTTGGCCTTGACCTGGGTGACGGCCGCGAAGCCCAGGATGGCCAGCAGCACGGCGGCGGCGGCCTGGCCGCGGGAGCCGGGCCGGCGCAGCGCCGCGAGCAGCCGGGCGCGACCGTCGCTCGGCGGGACCGGTGCGGGCGGCGGCTGCTTCGGTGCGGGGGTCGGCTGGTCGGTCATGGTCGGCTCACGCGTGGAAGATGTGCCGGCGGATCGCCGCGACGTTGGAGAAGATCCGGATGCCGAGCACCACGATGACGCCGGTCGACAGCTGCCCGCCGACCCCGAGCTTGTCGCCGAGGTAGACGATGACCGCGGCGATCAGCACGTTGGACACGAACGAGACCACGAAGACCTTGTCGTCGAAGATCCCGTCGAGGAACGCGCGCAGCGCCCCGAAGACCGCGTCGAGAGCGGCGACCACGGCGATCGGCAGGTAGGGCTCGAGCCAGATCGGCACCTCCGGCTGGAGGATCAGCCCCAGCAGGACACCGATGAGCAGGCCGACGGCGGCGATCATCGCAGCCGCTCCGGCTGTCGGGCGTAGCGCAACGAGACGGGTCGCGCCGCGGGCAGGGTCATGGAGTCCTCGGAGGTGACGTCGAACTTCAGGCCGAAGCTGGCCCGCAGGGTGAGCCAGGTCCGGCCGCCTTCGGTGTCGAGCAGCTTGGCCGCCATCTGGTTCTTGTTGCCGATGGCCGAGACAGTGTACGGGCGGTTCATCGAGACGAAGTTGACGGTGATCGCACTGCCGCCTTCCCGGATCGCGGTGAGGTTGGTGACCCGCTGCCCGTTGATCGAAACCGCCTCCGCGCCGACGAGCCACAGCGCGTTGACGAGCTTCTGGAGGTCCTGGTCGAGCACCTGCTGCTTGTCCTCGGTGGCGCCGGGGGCGTCGTCCACGACCACCCGGATGCCCGGCCCCTTGGCGGGCACGCTTCCGCCGATGACCCCGAGCCGGTCGAGACGGGAGCGCACCGCGCGTCCCTGGTTGGTCGCGTCCAGGTTGCTGTCCTGGAGCGCGGCCACCTCGCGGGTGAGGCTGGTGGCCTGGGCGCGCTTGGCGGTCAGCTCCGCCTTGCGGCTGTTGACCTGGTTGACCAGCGACTCGCGCGAGCTCGCCGACTCGTCCGCGTTCCGCGAGGTCTGTACGGCGGCCGTGGCGACCAGCACGCCGAACACCGCGAGCACGACCAGCCCGACGGTGCCGGGGCTCTTCCTCCGCGGGGCGCCGGCGGTGGCGCGCTTCTGCGAGACGTGCGCGTAGTCCTCGTCCAGCGAGGTCGCGGTGAGGTAGTTGAGCAGGCCCATCACGGCCTGCGGCGGCGGTGCGGCCGCCGGCCGCGACGGCTTGCGGGGCTGCGCGTGCGCATGCGCCTGGGCCGGCGCCCGGACGGGTGTCCGATCGGGCGTCCGGGCGGGCGTCTGGGCAGGCGTCTGCGCGGCGGCGGGTGCCCCGTCCGTCGTACGCCCCTCGGTGTCGTGCTCAGCCGCCATCGAGCGCGGGCGCCCTTCGGTCGTGGTCGGCGAGCAGCTTGCGGACCTGCCAGGCGTAGAGCAGCCCGGCCCACCAGTACAGCCCGGTCCCCCAGATCGCGAACGCCCAGCCGAAGACCTTCGCGAGGGTGGCGAGCACGCCCGTCCCGTCGCCGAGGAGCAGCAGCGGGAAGGCGTAGAGGAGGTTCGCGGTGGCCGCCTTGCCGAGGAAGTGCACCGGCAGCGAGCTGTAGCCGCGGGTGCGCAGGAACGGCACCAGGCACCACAGGAACGCGTCCCGCGCGGGCAGGATGATCGCCACCCACCACGGGATGATGTCGCGGATGCCGAGACCGATGACCGTCGAGAGGATGTAGAGCCGGTCCGCGACCGGGTCCAGGATCGCGCCGAGCTGGGAGGTCTGGTTGAGCCTGCGGGCGAGGTAGCCGTCGGCGTAGTCGCTGAGGCCGGAGAGCGCCAGCAACGCGAGAGCCAGGCCGTCCGCCTCGGGGACGAGGATCAGCCAGAGGAAGAGCGGGACCCCCGCGAGCCGGATGATCGAGATGACGTTGGGGATGGTCAGGACCCGGCGGCTGACTGCCACCTCGCCGTCCCGCATCTCCACCAGGGTGTCCCTCGCTCGCCGAGCGTCTCTCACGTCGCCGACACGCTGTGTCGGCAGGTCGTCAGTACCTTAGCCCGTCGTGCCGACGCCTCATCTGCGGCGCGTCGACCGGTCGTCATCCGGTCGACGCCGGGTCCACGCCGGGTCCACGCTGGGTCCACGCCGGGTCCACGCCGGGTCGGCGATGGGGCGCTGACCCGGCCTGCGTGGTGGGACGGGTGGGTCAGTCGCGGTGGATCGAGCGGCCGCAGCGCGGGCAGTGCGCACGGGCGCACAGGTCCAGCTGCTGGCCGCACTTGCAGCTGGCGGAGCTGCTGCGGCGGGCCCTGTTCTTGGTCGGTCGGGCGTCGGTGGTGGTCTTGCTCTCGGTGCGGGTCACGAGTCTCATCTCCCAGGTTTCTCGTACACCAAGGAAACCGACGTTCGCGCCAACCATGACGCAGAAACACCGGGGATGGCCCGAACGTGTCATCCGATTGGGTCCGAAGGGACGAGCGGGCTCGTGCAGGAAGCGATTCGGGGTACGCCGTTCGGCCGCTTGCGCGGCCCGTTGCGTCCGACAATGGAGCGTGCGAAGACTTCTCGGCGTGGCCCTGCTGGGCCCGATCTGCGCGACCCTCCTCACCGCCGCGACGGCCACCGGGTCCGCTCCCCCGGGCTCGCCCGTGGCGGGCACGTCCTGCCGGGCCTTCCCCGCGAACGGCTACTGGCACGCCGACGTGAGCCGGCTGCCCGTGCACCCGCGGAGCACGCAGTGGCTCTCCCACATGTCGACCGGCGTCCGGCTGCACCCGGACTTCGGCCCGTCGTACGGCGACGGCCCGGGCTACGGCATCCCGGTCACGGTCGTGTCCGGCACCCACGCACGGGTCCGCGTGGGGTTCGACTACGCGGCGGAGAGCGACCGGGTCGGCTACCCGTTCGGCTCCGACACCCGGATCGAGGGCGGGCGCGGCTCCGACGGCGACCGGCACGCCGTCGTGGTCGACCGCAGCCGGTGCCGGCTCTACGAGACCTGGTCGACCCGCGAGCAGGGCGGCCGCTGGAGCGCCGGCTCGGGCGCGACCTGGTCCCTGACGAGCAACGCGCTGCGCCCCGACGGCTGGACCTCCGCCGACGCGGCCGGCCTGCCGATCCTGCCCGGGCTGCTGCGGTGGAACGAGGTGCGCAACGGGTACGTCGACCACGCGATCCGGTTCACGACCGACGTGACGAGCCGTCACCACGTCTGGCCCGCCCGGCACGACGCCGGGGCGACCGACTCGCTCGCGTACCCGCCGATGGGAGCGCGCTTCCGGCTCAGGCGGTCCTTCACCGCTGCCGGCTTCGGTCCGCAGGCCAAGGTGGTGGTCGCGGCGATGAAGAGGTACGGCCTGGTGCTGGCGGACAACGGCTCGCCGTGGTTCTTCCAGGGCGAGCGGAACGCCGCCTGGCCGGACCGGCTGGTCTCCGACCTCAAGCGGATCCCGGCGAGCGCGTTCGTCGCGGTCGACACCCGCGGCCTGCGGGTCAGCGGCTCCAGCGCCCGGGTGCGCTGAGCGGTCGCACCCGCTCCATTGTCGAGGGGCCGAGCGGAAGGGCCCGGCGGCAACTCGCGGACTCGACCACCCGTTCTGCCCCGTTTGGACCCGTCGCGTCGTGGCAACACCTCGGACACGCAGTCGAAAAGGGGGTTCCGCGGGGGCCGCTGTCCTGGAGGTTCAACCGATGTGTGAGGCCATGTCCCCCGCAGGCAACCTGTCCTGCTCGCGCAGAGACTGCGACGGGCGCGGTCACGTGTGGGTCCATGGCAGCTCGGCGCAGGACCCGAAGGCGGACGCCGAGGCCGCGCTCGACCTCTGACGTCCGCCGCTCGTCCGGGCCGCTCAGCCCCCGGTCGCCGACGCGGTCGCGGCCGCCGGCACCGCCGCGGTCGTCTCCTCGGCGGCCGTCCGCTGGGTGGGCATGACCATCCGCCGCTTCGTGCCCGTGGGCGGGTACAGGTCGAGCTGCCGGTCCAGGGTGATCGCGGCGTCGACCAGCGCCAGGTGGGTGAACGCCTGCGGGAAGTTGCCGATCTGCTCACCGGTCAGCGCGATCTCCTCCGAGAACAGCCCCACGTGGTTGGCGTAGGTGAGCATCTTCTCGAAGGTGACCCGGGCCTTCTCGAGCTGCCCCGCCCGCGCCAGCGACTCGACGTACGCGAACGTGCAGAGCGAGAAGGTGCCCTCCGAGCCGCGCAAGCCGTCCGGCGACGCTGCGGGGTCGTAGCGGTAGACCAGGCTGTCGGTGACCAGCTCGTCGTCCATCGCGGCCAGGGTCGAGGCCCACATCGGGTCGTTGGGCGCGATGAACCCGACCTTGGACATCCGCAGCAGCGACGAGTCGAGGACCTCGGTGTCGTAGTGCTGCACGAACGCCTGACGCCGCTTGCTCCAGCCCCGCTCCATGACCTGGCTGTAGATCGCGTCGCGCTGCCGGCGCCACGTGTCGATCGAGCCCGGCCGCCCGTGGCTGGTGGCCAGGCGGATCCCCCGGTCGAGCGCGACCCAGTTCATCAGCCGGCCGTAGGTGAAGTCGTGGCGGCCTCCGCGGGTCTCCCAGATGCCCTCCTCGGGCTGGTCCCAGTTGTCGGCCACCCAGTCCAGCAGCGTGCAGATGCTGAGCCAGCCGCGGTGGCCGGCCTGCAGCCCGTGCTGGTCGGCGAAGTGGAAGCTGTCGAGCGCCTCGCCGTAGATGTCGAGCTGCAGCTGCTCGGCGGCACCGTTGCCGATGCGCACCGGTGAGGACCCGCGGTAGCCCTCCCAGTGCTCGAGGACCTCCTCGGTCAGGTCGGAGGAACCGTCGATGCGGTACATGATGTTCAACGGCGTACGGCCGTCACCGGCCCGCTCCTCGATGCGGTCGCGCATCCAGCGTCCCAGCGCGGCGGCCTCACCGGTGAAGCCCATACCGAGCAGCGCGTACACGGAGAACGAGGCGTCCCGGACCCACGTGTAGCGGTAGTCCCAGTTGCGTTCCCCGCCGACCTGCTCGGGCAGTCCCGCGGTCGGGGCCGCGACCAGCCCGCCGCTGGGCGCGTAGGTCATCAGCTTCAGGGTGATCGCGGAGCGGTTCAGCTCCTCGCGCCAGCGTCCGGTGTACGTCGACTGCGCCAGCCAGGACTCCCAGAACCTCACCGTCTCGTCGAACAGGCGCCAGGCCTCGGCGACCCGCACCTGCCGCACCGGTCCAGCCGTGCCGGTCTCCAGCACGAGCCCGCGCATCTGGCCGCCCTGGAGCGTGAGCTCGGCGTGGACGTCGCCGTTCTCGTCGACGCGGGCGCGAGCCAGCCGCTCGTCCTCCGGCTCCTTGACGAGGTTGAGCGTCATCGCGGTCTGCTTGCCCTGGAAGACGACGCCGTCGTCGGCCACGTGCGTCTCATGGGGCTCTCGCCCGTAGTCGAACCGGGGGGCGATGTCGACGGCGAAGGTCATCTGACCGCGCACACAGCGCAGCATCCGCACGAGCCGGTGCCGGGTCGACGCGACGGTGCCGGTCGTGACCGGCATGAAGTCGACGACCTCCCCGACGCCCGCCTCGGTCATGAACCGGGTGACCAGGATCGCGGTGTCCGGGAAGTAGAGCTGCTTGCTGGTGAAGACCTCCACCGTCGGCCGCACCCGGAAGTGCCCGCCGCGCTGGTGGTCCAGCAACGCCCCGAAGATGCTCGGTGAGTCGAAGCGGGGTGCACAGAACCAGTCGATGGATCCGTCCGTGCTCACGAGCGCGCTGGTCTGGAGATCTCCGATCAGTCCGTGGTCGGCGATGAGCGGGTAGTCACCCATGATGGTCAGGTCCCTTCTCGGAGCGCAGGTGGGGTCTCGGTTCCCGAGGAAGGCTGGTTCGCCAGCCCGTCCCCCTGGCTACCCGCGCCACCGCCACGCCGCTTCATCCGGCATGGATGAGGCGGCCGTCCGGGCTCCCCGCCCAGACTCGGCGGGTACGCCGGCACGTGCCGCCGGGGCGAACCAGGACACACCGGTCCGAACAGCTGTCGCGACGACGGGAGAGCCTCAGATGCAGACCCGGTCGACCCGCACGCGGAGAGCTCGGCGATGACCACCGCATCCGCGCGGACCGGGGTGGCCGCGGGCTCCGTCGTACTTCCCCTGGCGCTGGCGCAGTTCGTCGCCAGCTACGCCGGCAGCAACATGAACGTGGCCATCACCACCATCGCGGACGACATCGGCACGAGCGTCGTCGGCATGCAGACCACCATCACCCTGTTCACCCTGACGATGGCCTCCCTGATGATCCCGGGCAGCAAGCTCACCGACATCTGGGGCCGCAAGACCTGCTTCATGTGGGGGCTCGCCGTCTACGGCACCGGCGCGCTGCTGGCGTCCTTCGCCCAGGGCCTGCCGCTGATGATCTTCGGCTACTCCCTCCTCGAGGGCGTCGGCTCGGCCCTGCTGATCCCGCCGATCTACATCCTCATCACGGTGCTGTTCCAGGACACCAAGACCCGGGCGAAGTACTTCGGCATGGTCAGCGGGGCCGCCGGGCTCGGCGCCGCCGCCGGGCCCCTCATCGGCGGCCTGGTCACCAGCGCGGTCAGCTGGCGCGCGTCGTTCATCCTGCAGGTGCTCATCGTGGCGCTGGTGGCGTTCCTGGCCCGCACCATCGACGACCCGCCCCGTGCGGGCGCGGCGCCGCACTTCGACCTGGTCGGGGCCCTGCTGTCCGCCGCGGGCCTGTTCTTCGTGGTCTTCGGCATCCTGCAGTCCTCGACCTACGGCTGGTTCAGCTCGCGCAAGGACTTCACCGTCGGCGGCGCCGTCGTCATCCCGCAGGGCGGCATCTCGCCGGTGTGGCTGTTCTTCCTGGTCGGGGCGCTGTTCCTGCTGTGGTTCTTCCTGCACATCCGCGCCACCGAGAAGAAGGGCAAGGACCCGCTGGTCGCGCTGCGGCTGTTCCGCAACAAGACCTCGAACCTCGGGCTGACCACGCAGACGATCCAGTGGCTCACCATGCAGGGGTCCTTCTTCGTCATCTCCGTCTTCCTGCAGCAGGTGCGCGGCTACAACGCCATCCAGACCGGCCTGATGCTCACCCCGACCACGATCGGCGTGCTGCTCGCCGCGGGCGCCGCGGAGCGGCTGGCCCGGCGGCGTTCGCAGCGCTTCCTGATCAGGCGTGGCTTCGGTGTCACCATCATCGGCCTGCTGCTGGTGCTGCTCCTCGGCCGCGCGCAGTCCGCCAACTGGACCTACATGCCGGGGCTGTTCCTGGTCGGCGCCGGCATCGGGGTGATGCTCACGTCCTCGGTCAACGTGGTGCAGTCGGCCTTCCCCGAGAAGGACCAGGGCGACATCTCCGGTGTCTCGCGCAGCGTGTCGAACCTCGGCTCCTCGCTCGGCGTGGCGCTGGCCGGCTCGGTCCTGGCCGCGACGAACGTGCCCGGGAACAGGACCTTCGCCGTCTCGCTGCTCATCATGATCATCATCGCCGTGATCGGCTTCGTGGCCGCGCTGCTGATCCCCAAGGGGCCGGCGAAGGTCGAGCCCGCCGCCCAGCCGTCGGCCGCGGGCTGACCTCGCCGGGTCAGGGACCTGCGTCCCCGGCCGCGGCCAGCATCCGCCGACCGACCGCACGCGCGGCCCCCCGGAGCTCCGGACCCCCGACGATCCGGTACGACGCCGGCACCGCCGCGAGCTGCTCGGCGTACCACCACGGGTTGCTCGTGCTGCCGACCAGGCGCGAGGTCTCCGCGTCGAGCGGCTCGAGCCGGCCGAGGGTCCGGGGCACGCAGCGCCCCACGACCTCGACGGACGCGTCGACGACGATCTCGACGTCGTACTCCCAGCCGGCGGCGAGGTTCTCCTCGAGCATCGCGACCGGGTCGAGGTCGGCGGGTGGGCTGAAGGTGTCGTCGAGCACCTCCACCCCGCGGACGCGGTCGACCCGGTAGGCCCGCCGGGCGCCCTTGGGGTGGGTGCGGCACAGCAGGTACCAGCGACCGTGGCGTACGACGACCGCCCACGGGTCCACCTCGACGACCCACTCCGACCCCGCCTCCGACCGGTAGTCGACCCGCACGCGGCGGCGGTTCGAGCAGGCCTGGACGAGGGTGGTCGTGGTCGCGGGGTCGGGCCGGACGGCGGCCCGGTCGGGGGCGGGCGCCGTGGCCCGACGGACCGCCTCGGCCTGGGCGGCCACCGGCTCCGGGAGCGCCCGCACGATCTTGCCGAGCGCACTGCCGACCGGGTCGGTGGGGTCGCCGGCGTCGTGGTGGCCGTCGAGCACGGCCATCACCAGGCCGAGGGCCTCGGTCGCGCTGAACATCAGGGGTGGCAGCCGGAGGCCGCGTCCGACCCGGTAGCCGCCGTACGGCCCGCGCACGGAGTCGATCGGGATACCGGCCTCGCGGAGGATGCCGACGTAGCGCCGGGCGGCCCGCTCCGAGACGCCGAGCTTGTCCGCGAGCCGGTCCGCGGTGATGCCCGGGCTCCCCTGGACCAGCTCGAGGGCCAGCAGCGCCCGGGCCGTCGGGCTCACGTCGGCTTTCACAACATCCCCACCAATCCGGAAGCAGACCGTCCGGAACGGACCCTAGCGTCCGGGCATGACCGAGAACACCCCGCTGCGTACCAGGATCCACGCTCCGTCGATGACGGCCGGCGAGGCGGAGGCGCTGCTCCTCGCGCTGGAGGGCTCCCGCGCCCGGCTCGCCCGGAGGCGCGGCCCGGACCCGGACGGGTTCGGCCGACCCCACCCGCCGCCGGCGCTGACCCTGGGCGGGCTGCCGAGCACCTGGCCCTGGTCGACGACCGGACGACGATGCGGCTGAGCACGGCACACACCTGGACCCGAGCGGGGCCGCCGGTCACGTCGTCTCGCGCTCCTGCACCGCGGGTCCCACGTCCGCCTCGGGAGGGGGCGCCGTGGTGACCCGGGGCGGAGCCGGCGTCCCCGTGGCGACCGCCTCGAAGTACCGCAGCATCTCGACCGGGAACGGCAGCACCAGCGTCGAGTTCTTCTCCGCCGCCACCTCCACCATCGTCTGGAGCAGCCGCAGCTGCAGGGCGGCCGGCGTCGCAGCCATCGCCCCGGCGGCCTCGGACAGCCTCTGGGATGCCTGGAACTCGCCGTCGGCGGTGATGATGCGGGACCGGCGCTCGCGCTCGGCCTCGGCCTGCCGCGACATCGACCGCTTCATCGACTCGGGCAGCGCGACGTCCTTGATCTCCACGCGGTCGATCTCGACGCCCCACGAGGCGGCCGGGCTGTCGAGCATCACCTCGAGGCCCTGGTTGAGGGGCTCCCGGTTGGACAGCAGGTCGTCGAGCTCGCTCTTCCCGATGATGGAGCGCAACGAGGTCTGCGCGACCTGGGAGATCGCGAACTGGTAGTCCTGCACCTGGACGACCGCACAGAGCGGGTCGATCACCTTGAAGTAGACGACCGCGTCGACCCGGACGGTCACGTTGTCCCGGGTGATGCCGTCCTGGGCAGGGACCGGCATGGTCACCACCTGCACGTTCACCCGCTTCAGCCGGTCCACCACGGGGATCAGCAGGGTGAGCCCGGGCCGCCGCAGCTCTCGCTGGGCCCGACCCAGCCGGAACACCACACCCCGCTCGATCTGCTGCACCACCCGAACACTGGTCACCCAGACCGCACCGACCAGCACGGCCAGCGACCCCAGTACGTACCACACGGTGTCCATGACGACCTCCGGGAACGAGGCGAGCCCCGCGCTTCGAGCGTACGTCGGAGAAGTGTCAACCGGGCGGGTCAGCGAGCCGCGACGACCCGCTCCCGCGCGCACGCGACGACCTCCGTCAGGTCGAGCCCGTACGTCGGACCCTGGCCGGCGTCGTACGCCTGGAGCCGGGCCGCACCCCGCTCGACGAGCCGGCCGGCGCCGACGCTGTTGCCCCGGGCCGCATGGGTCAGACCGACACAGATCTGGGCCAGGCCCTGCCACAGGTCGCGCTCTTCGTCCGGGCCGGCCTTCCAGCGGGCCTCCAGGACCTCATGGGCGGAGAACGGCCTTCCCTCCCGCACCAGGGACCGGGCCGCCTCCACGGTCTGCGTCGGCGGCAGGGGCTCCTCCGACACCGGCTCGACGCCGG
>DASTGV010000180.1:0-5367 GCA_035718765.1 Nocardioidaceae bacterium | reverse complement strand
CGCCGGTGGCCCCGGCAGCGGTGCCCGCGGCCCCGGTGGTCCGGCCCGCCGCGCCCGCGCCCCGGCGCGCCGTACGTGCGCACCGCGCGGGCGACGACTCCGCCGAGCACGAGGGTCAGCGGGGCTCCGAGCCCGGCGACGACTGACGGTGCGGGGGCGCCTCGCCCGGCATGGCCGCGGGCATCCGCACCTCGACCACCACACCGTGGCCGGGCGCGGACCGGACGTCGGCCTCGCCACCGAACCCGGCCGCCGCCCGCCGGACGATCTGGAGGCCGAGACCGGTGGAGCCCGGCCGGTCCACGGGAGCCGCCGAGCGGTCGGGAAGTCCCGGACCGTCGTCGGAGACGCGCAGCACGACCCCGTGGGCCGCGCGGACGAGGTCGATGCGGAAGGCCGTCCCCTCGGGCGTGTGCGCGAAGACGTTGTCGACCAGGATGTCGAGGAGGTCGCGCAGGTCCCCGGGGTCGACCGCGACACGAGGCAGTCCCGCCGCCACGTTCACCGTGACGGAGCGGCTCTGGTCCTGGGAGAGCGGCGACCAGAAGCCGACCCGGTCGCGGATCACGGTGCCCGCGTCGCACGAGGTCCTCATGTTGTGCCGGACCGGCCGCCGGGCCTCCTGGACGATCGCGTCGATGGTGCGCTGCAGGTGGCCGATGTGCTCCTGGAGCCGCTCGGCGAGCTCGGGCTGCTCCACCGCCTCGGCGTCCAGCCGCAGGGCGGTCACCGGGGTCCGCAGGCGGTGCGAGAGGTCGCCGACCACGGCGCGCTCGGCCGCCAGCAGCTCGGTGATCCGCTCGGCCAGCAGGTTCAGCGCGGTGCCGAGCTCCTGCGTCTCCGGCGGGCCGGCCGGCTCCGCGCGGGCGTCGAGCTCGCCACCGCGGAGCCGGTGGGCGACCTCGGCGAGCGCCACCACCGGGGTGCTCACCCGGCGGCCGAGCCGGTCCGCGATCACGACGGCCGCCACGAGCAGCAGCAGGCCGAGCAGGCCGATCCCCACCCAGGCCCGGACCACGCCGCGGTGCAGCACGGCGGGGGACACCGTCGTACGCACCACGTCGGTCCCGGACCCGCTGACCACGGGCACGAGGATCTCGCCCCCGGAGCCGTCCACCCGGGTGAACGCGCTCCCGGCGGCCGCCCGCCGGACGGAGGGCTGCGTCGCCATCCCCGGCGACGGCGCCCCGAGCACCCGGCCGTCCGCGGTCAGCACGCTGGTCCGGGCCGGGCCCCGCCGCTCCACCGCGGAGATCAGCTGGCCCAGGCGAGGGTCGTCGTGCAGCCCGGACACCAGGATCGCCACGTTGCGCGCCTCCTGGTTGGCCGACGCCATGCCGCGGTCCTCCGCCATCGTCCGCACCAGCAGGCACAGCGGGATCACGAACGCCAGGACCACGGCTGATGTGGTGGCCGCGACCAGCCAGGCGACCCGGCGCCGCATCAGGCGCCGCTCGCCTCGCGGGGGTCGACCAGGCGTACGCCGACCCCGCGGACCGTGTGCAGGTAGCGGGGCTCGGCCGCCGACTCGCCGAGCTTGCGGCGCAGCCAGGACAGGTGCACGTCCACGGTGCGCTCGCCGCCGCCGTAGGCCTGCTGCCAGACCTCGGAGAGCAGCTGGCGCTTGGACATCACCTGGCCGGCGTGCGCGGCGAGGGCGAGCAGCAGGTCGAACTCCTTGCGGGACAGGTCGACGGGCACACCGCCCAGCCGCACCGTCCGCGCCCCGGGGTCGACCTCCAGGTCGCCGACCACGATGACCGGGTGCCCGGTCGGCACCGCCCCGCGCCGCAGCACCGCCCGCATCCGGGCGTCGAGCTGGTCCAGCCCGAACGGCTTGACGACGTAGTCGTCGGCGCCGGCGTCGAGCGCCCGCACCACGGCCGCGTCGTCGTCCTGGGCGGTGACCACGATGACCGGGGTGCCACCGAGACCCCGGAGCATCGCCAGCACCTGCAGCCCGTCCAGGTCGGGGAGGCCGAGGTCGAGCAGCACCACGTCGGGTCCGGCCTTGACCACGAGCTCGAGCGCCGCCAGCCCGGTCTCCGCGACGCTCACGGTGTGCCCGCGGTCGCGCAGGCCGCGCGACAGCGCCGTCCTGATCCCCGGGTCGTCCTCGACGACCAGGATGGTGGTCATGTCCGCACGCTACGCCCCGGTGGGAGAGTGGTCCGATGAGCCGACGGTCGGTGTTCCTCGCCGTGCTCGCCTGGGTCGCGGTGGTCGCCGTGGCGTCCGGGGTCACCTGGGGGGTCATCAACGCCGCGGGGCAGCAGGTGCTCACCGGAGGTGACCTGCCGGCGGAGGCGCAGTCCGGCGCCCCCACTCCCCGCACCGCGCCGACGCCGACGCGCGTCCCGCAGCCGACACCGCGCAGCACCGCGCCGGCCCCGGTCCCCTCGCAGCAGCGCACCTGGGAGGGCTCGGCGGGAGCGGTGACCGTGCGCTGCGAGGGCGGGCGTGCGTCGTTGCAGTGGGCCAGCCCCGACGACGGGTACCGCGTCGAGGTCGGCTCGCGGGGGCCCGAGGAGGTGGAGGTCACCTTCAAGGGCGGGGCGCGCGAGGTGAAGGTCAAGGGGACCTGTGTGGGCGGCTCGCCCCGGTTCGTCACCGAGAGCCGCGGCGGCTCGGGCGGCGGCGACGACTGAGTGGGTACGACGGCCCTGGTGCGAGCCGGGGCACGGCGCCTAGCGTGACACGAGGGGCCATCGGTACACCGCCCGGCCGACTGGAGCAGCCATGATCTCTCGCAGGACGTTCACCCTCGCCGCAGTCGGAGCCCTGGTCGCCGCCGGTCTGGCCTCCCTCCCACCGACCGCGACCGCCGCGTCACGGCGCACCGTCCCCCGCACCGCCGCGACCTGGACCGGGCACGCCCAACGGGTCGGACCGGCGGACTCCGCGGCCACCGCGTCGTTCCGCGTCTACCTGGCCCCGCGCGGCGGCCTCGCCGCCCTCGAGCGGGACGTCGCCACCCTGTCCGACCCGTCGAGCAGCTCCTACCGGCACTTCCTGACCGCCGCGCAGTACCACGCGAGGTACGACGCCCCCGCCTCCGCGGTGTCCGCCGTGTCGTCGTGGCTCCAGGGCAGCCGGCTCCGGGTGACCTCCGTCGAGCCGCACCACCGCTACCTGTCCGTCCGCGGCACGGTCGCCTCCGTGCAGCGCGCCCTCGGCGTGAGCCTGGACCTGTACCGCCGCCACGGCCAGACCGTCCGGGCGAACGACCGGCCCGTGACCGTGCCGGCCGCGGTCGCGCCGTACGTCACGACCGTGACCGGCCTGGACACCACGCCGCACCGGATCAGGCACCACGCGCAGGGCTCGTCGCTGCCGTTCCCCGACGGCTTCCGCAACGCGCGGCCGTGCTCGGAGAGCTACGGCGACACCCTGGCCACGACGCAGGCCGACGGGAAGACCCCGCTGCCGGCGTTCGAGGGCGCGACGCTGCCGTACTCCGTGTGCGGCTACACCGGCCCGCAGCTGCGCACCGCCTACGAGGGCAACAGCGACCTGACCGGCCACGGCGTCACCGTGGCGATCACCGACGCCTACGCCGCTCCGACGATCGCCTCGGACGCGGAGACCTACGCCAAGAAGCACGACGACGGCTCGTACTCCTCGGGCCAGCTGAAGCAGATCAAGCCCGCTCAGTTCACGGACGAGGAGCTCTGCGGCGCCACCGGCTGGTGGGGCGAGGAGACCCTCGACGTCGAGGCGGTGCACGCGATGGCACCGGACGCGAAGATCCGCTACTACGCCTCGGCGAGCTGCTTCGACACCGACTTCCTGGCGGCGCTGGCCACGGTCGTCGACGACGACCAGGCGTCGCTGGTGAGCAACTCGTGGAGCGGCGTCGAGGCCAACGAGACCCCGGACGTCACGGCTGCCTACGAGCAGATCTTCCTGCAGGGCGCCGTGCAGGGCATCGCCTTCCTGTTCTCCTCGGGTGACGACGGCGACGAGGCCGGGAGCGGTCAGGGACCGCAGGTCGCCTACCCGGCCTCCGACCCCTACGCCACCGCGGTCGGCGGCACGGCCGACGCGATCGACAAGCACGGGTTCGTGTTCCAGACCGGCTGGGGGACCCACAAGTGGCCCCTGTCGTCCGACGGCGCGTCGTGGACGGACAACGGCTTCGTGTACGGCGCCGGCGGCGGACGGTCCACCCTGTTCGGGCGGCCGTCCTACCAGCGGGGTGTCGTGCCGCACGGCTTCGGCAGCACCCGCGCGGTGCCCGACGTCGGCCTCGACGCCGACCCGACGACCGGGTTCCTGGTGGGCCAGACCCAGCGGTTCGGCCACCACAACCGCTACGACGAGTACCGCATCGGCGGCACCAGCCTGGCCTCGCCGATGTTCGCGGGGCTCACCGCCCTCACCCAGGAGGACGCGGGCGGGCGGCTCGGCTTCCTCAACCCGCTGATCTACCACAACGCCGCCACCTTCACCGACATCGTCGGCGGCCCTCCCGACCGCGGCAACGTCCGGGTCGACTTCGTCAACGGCGTCGACGACAGCGACGGCCTCCTCTACACCGTGCGCACCTTCGACGAGGACTCGTCGCTGCGCACGGCGCCCGGCTGGGACAACGTGACGGGGGTCGGGTCGCCCAACAGCACCTGGCTGAAGGTGGTGCCGCCGGGCCGCTGAGCGAGCCGGTCGGCGACCCGCAGGAGCCGCTCGCACTCCTCGACCAGCCGCGCGCGCAGCGGCGCGCCCCGCTCGGCGAAGGCACGCTGGGCGGCGACGTACTCCTGCTTGCCGGCCGCGGTCTCCACGCGCACGGGGGAGTAGCCGAGGCCGGACAGGTCGTACGGCGACGCGCGCATGTCGAGCACCCGGATGTCGCGGGCGAGCGCGAAGCAGTCCGCGACCAGCTCGGAGGGCACCAGCGGCGTGAGCCGGTAGGCGTGCTTGTAGAGGTCCATCCCGGCGTGCAGGCAGCCCGGCTGCTCGAGCTCCGGCCGGTCGTCGCTGCGCGGCTGGAGCGTGTTGCGCGGCCGGGCCTCGTCGGTGAAGAACCGGAACGCGTCGAAGTGCGAGCAGCTGATCCGGTGCTGCTCCACCACGGCGTCGGTGCCCGCCTCGCCGAGCCGCAGCGGCCACGAGGCGTGCCGCACCTCGTCCTGGGGCAGCCGGTAGACCATCGCCCACTCGTGCATCCCGAAGCAGCCCAGCTGGGGCGTCCGGCCGGCGGTCGCGGCCAGCAGCCGGTGCAGCGTCTCGACGAGGGTCCGCTGCGAGACCAGGTGCTGCTCGCTCGCCGCCGCGACACCGCCCCGGACGACGTACCCCTTCAGCCCGGCGTACGGCGCGCCCTCGGCCAGCCGCACGCCGAAGCCCGGGTGCCACCGGCGCAGCGCC
>DASTGV010000179.1:0-12166 GCA_035718765.1 Nocardioidaceae bacterium | reverse complement strand
GGCCATACCTCCGACTAAACCGGTTTAGGTCCCGAGTGTCAAGGGTCACCCCGATTTCGGGGCAGTTGTCCGTACCGCTCAGGAACGACGTACTTCCCCAAACCGCTGCGGGGAGCCGGAAGGTAAAGGGATAGTGCCTAGGTGTCGAACCGGGTCCTCGCACTGCTGGCCGTGCTCGCCGTCCTCGCCCCGCTGGGTGTCGCCGCCTCCGACGCGTCCGTCGCGCGGCCGGTCAAGGCGCGCTACACCAACCAGCTCAAGCCGCACACCGCGAGCGGGGCGCCGGTGCAGAGCTGCGCCGACCCGTCCGTGCTGCGGGGCCGCGGCCGCTACGCCCGCTACTGGTACATGTACTGCACCTCCGACCCGCTGCGCGACGGCGCCACCAGCACCCGGCTGCCGATGCTGCGCTCCCCCGACCTGGTGCACTGGCGCTACGTCGGCTCCGCCCTGCCGGACAAGCCGTCCTGGGCCGCGAGCCGGGCCACCCTCTGGGCGCCGGACGTCGTGTACTCCAGCACCTACCGGCGCTACTACCTGACCTACGCCGTGACCGACACCGTCGACTCGATGAGCGGCCAGCCCGGCTGCGACAAGGACCCGGCGATCGGGGTCGCGACCAGCGCCTCCCCGACCGGCCCGTGGCGGATGGTCAGCGCGCCGCTCGTCCGGCCGCGGCGGCTCGGCCTCGGCTGCTCGTTCGCCTCGACCATCGACCCGGACGTGCTCGGCGCCAGCATCGGCCGCAGCGGGATGCTCTACTACGGCGGTTTCCGCGGCGGCATCAACGCGCAGAAGGTGTCGGTCTCGAAGTACGCCCTGCGGCTCTACGGCGGCGCCCGTCAGGTCACCATCGGCCGGCGCTACGAGGGCGCGAACGTGGTCCGCCGCGGCGGCTACTACTACCTGTTCGTGTCGTCCGGGTCGTGCTGCGCCGGCCCGCTGTCCGGGTACGCCGTGTTCGCCGGCCGCTCGACCTCGGCCTTCGGGCCGTTCGTGGACCGCGAGGGGGTGCCGCTGACCGCGAGCCGCACCGGCGGCACGCCGGTGCTCGCACCGAACGGCAACCGCTGGGTCGGCGGCGGCCACAACGCCGTCTTCCAGGACTTCGGCGGCCAGTGGTGGACCGTCTACCACGCGATCGACAAGTCCGCCCCGTTCTTCGCCGCGCGGCCGGGCTTCACCAAGCGGCCCCCGATGCTCGACCCGGTCGACTGGGTCGGCGGCTGGCCGATGGTGCGCTCCGGGCTGGGCGCGTCGGACGCGTCCATGCCGGCCCCGGCGGCGCAGCCGCACCGCCGCACGACGTACCGCCGCACGAGCGCGCCCTACGACGCGCTGGGCACCCCGAACCCGGCCGGGATCGACGAGTTCGACGGCGACGCGCTGGACCCGCGCTGGTCGTGGGTGCGGGAGCCGGCCGACCGGGCGACGTACGGCGTCTCCGGCGGCACCTTCCACCTGGCCACCCAGGCCGGCGGGCTGACCGGCGAGGCCGACGGCGCGTCCGTGCTGACCGAGGCGGCGCCCGCGGGCAGCTACGCGGTGCAGACGCTGGTCCGGCTCGACGTGCCGGCCAGCGGTGCAGGCTACGACTACGTGCAGGGCGGGCTGGTGATCTACGGCTCCGACGACCGGTTCCTCAAGCTCACGCACGTGTCCGCGGGGCAGACCCGGCTCACCGAGTTCGGCAAGGAGGTGCCGGCGGCCGGCGCGGGGTACCCCCGCTACGGCGGCTTCACCGTCGGCCCGCCCGGTGACCTGACCTGGCTGCGGATCGTGAAGCGGGTGACCGGCGGGCACAGCTACTTCACGGCGTACACCAGCAACGACGGCACCCACTTCGTGCGCGGCGGCACCTGGCAGTACGACGAGCTCGGCACCGGCGAGCGCATCGGCCTGGTCTCCCTCGGCGGCACCGGCTTCACCTCCTCCTTCGACTACGTGCACGTCTGGTCCCTGGCCAACTGAATATCGGGAACCGGATGCGCCGGGTCGGCGTCTGTTCGGCAACCGGATGCGCCAGGTCGGCGGAGCGGCGACGCGCCGACCCGGGGCCAAGGTAAAGAGGTCGCGGAGAGCGGCTACCCTGCTCCTGGCTACGCGAAGGTAGGTGGTGCACATGCCGCTCGGGAAAGGCATCGTGGAGGTGTTCGGGGCGATCCCCGACCGGATCGAGGTCTCGGGTCACGGGCCCACGTGGAAGGTGACGGGCGGGTCCTTCGAGGACACGCTCTCCTTCGTCGAGGACGCCTATGCCGACGCCGTGGTGGTCGCGCGCGAGGACCGCGGCCGCTGGTGGCCCCGCGTCACCCTCACCGTCACCCGCGACCCGGTGCTCGCCGCGGCGGCGCCGGACGTGGCGACGTTCGCCAGGCCCGTCGTCCACGAGACACCGGACGGGCAGCCCATCGAGACGACGGTGGACCCGCCGTCCTTCGCCTCCGCGCTGGAGGAGATCTTCGCCCACCAGGAGGAGCTGCGGCTGGCCCGCCGCGGCATCCCGGTGCAGCGCGCGCACGGCTGACCCGGCCGATCCCGGCAAACCGCTGACCCGGACGAACCGGACAGGCACACTCTTCCGCATGCCGTCGCACCCCGTCCGCAGCCGCGTGCCCCTTCCCGAGATCAGCTCCCGCGCCTGGGAGCACCCGGCCGACAAGGGCGCCCTCGTGGCCCTGCGCCGGCTCAAGGGCTTCGACACCCTGATCCGCAAGATCTCCGGCCTGTTCAACGAGCGGGCCTACCGGCTGCAGTACCTCGGCTCCGCGATCCGCGTCGACGAGCGGCAGTTCTCCCGCGTGCACACGCTCCTGGCCGAGGTCGCGACGGCCCTGGACGCCCCCGAGGTGCCCGAGCTGTACGTCGCCGCGAACCCGCACCCGCAGGCCGCCACCCTCGGCATGGACAAGGCGTTCATCGTCGTCACCTCGGGGATGGTCGACCTGCTCGACGAGGAGGAGCTGCGGTTCGTCCTGGGCCACGAGATGGGGCACGTGCTGTCCGGGCACGCCGTCTACCAGACGATGCTGCAGCGGCTGATCCGGCTCAGCGGCGTCCTCGCGGTGATCCCGATCGGTGGGCTCGGCATCCGCGCGATCACCGCCGCGCTGATGGAGTGGTCCCGCAAGGCCGAGCTGTCCGCCGACCGCGCCGGGCTGCTGGCCACGCAGGACACGGCGGTCGCGTTCCGCGTGCTGATGAAGCTGGCCAGCGGCGGCCACCTCGCCGACCTGGACCCGACGTCGTTCTTCGCCCAGGGCTCCGAGTACGACGCGACCGGCGACCTGCGCGACTCGCTGCTGAAGCTGATGCTCATCGAGGCGCAGTCGCACCCGTTCGCGGTGGTGCGCGGCACCGAGCTGCGCCGGTGGGTGGACTCGGGGGCGTACACCCGCGTCCTCGGCGGCGACTACCCGCGCCGCGCGAGCGACGACGACGCCAAGGTCAGCGAGGCGGCGCAGGAGGCGGCCCGCAGCTACGCCGAGTCGTTCCGGCAGAGCCAGGACGCGGTCGCCAAGCTGGTGCGGGACGCGTCCGGGGCGTTCGCGGCCGTGCGGGACTGGGTCGGCGGCCAGTTCGGCAACGGCCGCACCGCCACCGAGAACTAGGGCCTACCGGGTCCGGGTGAACTGGTCCTCGGCGCCGTTCGTGTCGCCGACGACCAGGTCGGGGGCATCCGAGCCGAAGCTCACGAGTCGTCCGTCGTCCGAGATCGAGCCCGTCCGGCTGCTCCCGTGGCCCTCGATACCGGCGCTGCTGACGGAGGCGCGCTCGAGCGTCCCGGTCGCGCGGTCGCGGACGAACACGTCGTCCCGCAGGTTCGTGTCGCCGGCGACCAGGGCCGCGAACGACGTGAACACGACGTACCTGCCGTCACCGGAGATCCGCACCGGAGCGGGGGTGCTGTCACGGCCACCCCCCGAGGCGCCGTTCCCGACCGACACTGCCGTGGTGGTGCCCGCGGTGCGGTCACGCACCAGCACGTCGTCCCCGTTGAGGAACGCGACGTAGCGGCCACCGGCGGACAGGGACGGCGGCCCGTAGCTGTACGACGCCAGCTGACGCTCGGCACTGTTCAGCGACACCCGGCGCGTCGTGCCCCGGGAGCGGTCGCGCAGGAACACGTCGCGGGCCTTGTTGGTGTCCCCCGGGACCAGGGAGCGCGAGTCGGACAGGAACGCGACGTAGCGACCACCCGCGGAGATCGCCGGGACCGCGCCCCCGAGGTAGACCTGCTTCTCGGCGCTGGTCACCGACACCCGGCGCGTGGTGCCGCGGCTGCGGTCACGGACGAACACGTCCCCGTGCCGGTTGGTGTCGCGCGGGACCAGGTTGTCGGAGAACGACATGAAGGCGACGTACCGGCCGTCGGCCGAGATCGCCGGCGCGTCCCCGCCCAGCCGGCCCTGGCGGCCGGCGTCGGTCAGGGAGACCCGCCGGGTCGTGCCGCGGGCGAGGTCGCGGACGAACACGTCCCGGTTGCCGTTGGTGTCGTGCGCGACGAGGTTCGAGGCGGTCGAGGTGAAGGCGACGTAGCGACCGGTCGGGGTGATCGCGACCCCGCCCAGGCTCTCGGCGTCGGCCTGCCGCTCGGCGCTGCTCACCGAGATCCGGCGGGTGGTGCCCGCCGACAGGTCGCGCACGAAGACGTCGCTGACGCCGTTCGTGTCCCCCGGCACGAGGTTCGACGCCTCGGAGGTGAACACCACGTAGCGGCCGTTCGCGGACATCGCCGAGGAGCCGTAGGTGGGACCGTCGGCCTGCGCCTGGCTGCTGGTGACCGAGACCCGCGTGGTCGCGCCCGGGCTGTCGGCTGCCTGGCCGGGTGAGGTGGCCGCACCGGCAACGACGAGGGCGGCCGCGCCGCACGCGGTGACAGTCGTGCGGATGAGTGGTCGGGTCGAGCCGGTCACGTGATTCCCCCTTCGCGGGCCCGATGCCCGCGTACGTCAGCGGTCATCAGACCACACCGGGCGACCCCTCGCCGGCGGGTCGCGAGGAGCGGCCCGTCGCCGGCAGTGGCCCGGTCGGGCTCTTCCCGGGCACGAGGCGTGCCGCGAGCATGGCCTCGTGACCGAGTCGATCCTGCCCGCGGAGGGCGAGCACCTGACCGACGGCTGGGAGCCGGACGCTCCCCCGGACGACACCGTCAAGCGCAGCGCCGTGCTGGTGCACGCGTCGTGGCCGGTGGCCGTGGCGACCGCGCTGGGCCGGCCGTGGCGACGCACGGACCGGTGGGCCGGGGCGCTCGTGGGCGGCTCCGGGGCGCTGGTGAACCCGGTCATCCTGACCAGGCCGGTCGGCGAGGAGGAGGCGGGCTCGGTCGTCGCGGAGGTCGGTGAGCTCATCCCGCCCGGCACGCCGTACTTCCTGCTCAGCCCGTGGCTGACGCCCGACTTCGCCCGGCACGGCCTGGCGCTGCTCGGCCACCCGCCGCTGATGGTGCGCTTCCCCGCGCCGCGTCCCCGGCCCGACCCCGAGGGCGTCGAGGTCCGGGAGGTGCGCGACGCCGACGGGCTGGTGGTCGCCGAGCGGGTGCTGGTCGAGGGCTACCCGATGCCGGGCACACCGCCGGGCAGCGTCCTCGGGCCCGGGCTGCTCGACGGCAGCACCCGGGTCTGGCTGGGGTACGTCGAGGGCGAGCCCGTCTCGGTCGCGATGGCGCACCAGGGGGCGGGCGCGACGCTCGTGGAGTACGTCGCCGCGCTGCCCGTCGCCCGCGGGAAGGGCGCCGGTGCCGCGGTCACGTGGGCGGCCACCCTGGCGGACCCGGCGGCACCGGCCGTGCTGTGCGCGAGCGACGACGGCCGGCCGACGTACGAGCGGATGGGGTACCTCGCCCTGGAGCGGTGGACCGCCTGGCTGCGGCCGGCCTGAACACCTCGGCGCAGCCGCAGCGCAGCCGCGGCGCAGGCTCAGCGCAGCCGGCGCAGCCGCCCCGCGGTGAGCCGCTCGAACTGCTCCTGGTTGACCACCCGGATCGGCTGCCCGGTGCGCAGCCGCTCACGCACACCGAACATCTTGATGCCCTCGGACGAGCCGACCCGGCCGACCACGACCACGGTGGTCGCATCGGTCAGCCGGGACTGCGGGTGCGCCCCAGCCGCCCGCGCACGGGCCACCGCCTGGGTGCGGGTCATCCCGTCGAGCCGGCCGGTGAACACCACCGGCTGCCCGCGCAGGGTGCGCGGCGCCCGGCCGGGCGTGACGTCGACCCGGCGCAGCGAGGACAGCGCGTCGAGCGCGTCGTCGGCGTGCCAGTAGCGCTTGGAGCGCGCCCCGGTGGCGTGCCAGATCCAGCTCTTGAACGCGTCGCCCGCGTCGAGCTGGGTGATCGCCCGCGCGGAGACCACGTCGTTCCACCAGATCTCGCCGGAGAGCAGGGTCGCGGCGAGCAGACCCACCTGGAAGATGTCCTCGGCCGGCCCCCACATGGTGCTGGACGCCAGGTCGCGCGGCGCGAAGTCCGGCTGGAACTTCGAGGCGTCGGCGCCCTTCTGGTCGAGGGCCAGCTTGGTGATGCCGAAGTCGCCGAGCACGAGCCGCCCGTCGCGCAGGTAGACGTTGTCCGGCTTGATGTCGCGGTGGATGACCCACACGCCGTGCATCCGGCGCAGCACCTTGAGCAGCGCCCGGATCTCCGCGCGCACCTTGCCCTCCGGCCAGCGCAGGCCCGCGGTCTCGACGGCGTCCCACACGGTGCCCTCGGCCATGTACTCGAAGACCAGCACGTGCCGTCGCCGCTGCCGCTGTCCCCGGCCGGTGGCGGTCACGAACGCGTCGAGCAGCTCGACCACGCGCGGGTCGCCTTGGAGCAGCCGGCCGAAGTAGGCCTCGCCGTGCCAGTCCTCCAGGCTCTGGCACACCTTGATCGCCACCGGCTGGAGCGGCCGCCCCTTCGGCGAGAGCCGCTGCCCGGTGTACGCCTCCCCGAAGCCGCCCTCCCCGAGCGGGCCGGTGACGAGGTACGGCGTGCCGGTGTCGCTGTGCAGCGTCTCCCCCACCCGCAGCCTCGGCACCCGGCCATCCTCTCAGGCGGCGACGACGCTTCCGATGCGGGCAAAACGGGTCAGACGGCCCGTCCAGCCGATATCTTTACTCGCAGCGGCGTCCTGGCTCGGAACGACGTCGTGGGAGGAGCACTTGATGAACCAGGTGTCGGAGGAGTCCCGCCTCCAGGCGCTGGCCGGTCTGCACCTGCTGGACACCCCGCGCGAGGAACGCTTCGACCGCCTCGTGCGCCTGACGCAGAGGCTGTTCGACGTGCCGACCGCGGTCGTGAGCCTCATCGACGAGGACCGCTGGTGGGTCAAGGCCGAGGTCGGCCTGGACGGGCTCACCGAGGTGCCCCGGGCCCAGTCCATGTGCACCCACACCATCGCCGAGAACGACGCGCTGGTGGTCACCGACCCCGAGCGCGACGACCGGTTCCGCGACAACCCCTTCGTCACCGCCGCCGACGGGGTGCGCTTCTACGCGGGACAGCCGCTGCGCACGCCCGGCGGCTTCCCGGTGGGGTCGCTGTGCATCGTCGACCACCGGCCCCGCGAGATCAGCCCCGCCCAGCTCGAGCTCCTCCGCGAGCTCGCCGACTTCGTGGAGGCCGAGCTCGCCCGCGGCGCCGAGCTCGACCGCGCCGGCGAGGTGCAGCGCAACCTGCTGCCCCGCAAGGTGCCGGACCTGCCGGGGTACGACGTGGCCGGGGTGTGCCTGCCGGCGCAGGCGGTCGGCGGCGACTTCTACGACTGGATCACGGTCGGTGACCAGTTCCAGATGGTGATCGCCGACGTGATGGGCAAGGGCGTCCCCGCCGCACTCATCGGCGCCAGCGTGCGGTCCCTGATGCGCGGCGCCTCCCGGTTCAACGACCTGGAGACGGCCGTCAACCGGGTCGCCTACTCCATCGAGCCGGACCTCAACGAGACCTCGACCTTCGTGACCATGCTGGCCGCCCGGCTCGACCCGGCCTCGGGGCTGCTCCGCTACGTCGACGCCGGCCACGGCATCGCGGGGGTCGTCACCGGCCAGGGCAAGGCCGAGCAGTTCGAGTCCGACGGCCTGCCCCTCGGGGCCCCGGCGTGGGAGCCGTGGCGCGCCGAGCAGGTGCAGCTGGAGCCCGGCGACACCTTCGTCGCCCTCAGCGACGGCCTGCTGGACCTCTTCGAGACCATCGAGGAGGCCCGTGAGGCCATCCGCATGACCATCGACTCCGCGACGAGCGCCCGAGAGGTCATCGACATCGTGGCCGAGTACAGCCGCAACCACCGCGCCACCGACGACGTCACCTGCATCGTGCTGCGGAGGGACCCCGTCTGATGCGCAGGTGGGTGATCCGCCTCCTCGTGCTGCTGACGCTCACGTTCGGCACCGTGTACGTCGGATGGCGCTGGCTGTTCTCGGTCAACTGGGCGAACTGGTGGATCGCGGTGCCGCTCGTGGTCGCGGAGACCTACAGCCTGGTCGACGCCTACCTGTTCGGCCTCACCATGTGGCGGGTCAAGCAGCGCGGCCCCGCCCCGGACCCCGACCCCGAGGCGACGGTCGACGTGTTCATCACGACCTACAACGAGCCGGTCGAGATGGTGCTGGCGACCGCGCTCGCCGCGCAGCGGATCCGGCACCCGCACACCACCTGGATCCTCGACGACGGCGACCGCCACGAGATGCGGGCCGCGGCCGACGCGCACGGCATCGGCTACCTCACCCGCAGCGAGGACTGGACGGACCGGCCGCGGCACGCCAAGGCCGGCAACCTGAACAACGCGCTGTTCATGACCGAGGGCGAGTTCATGCTCATCCTGGACGCCGACCAGGTCCCCGACCCGGCGATCCTGGAACGGACCCTGGGCTGGTTCTCCGATCCCGAGGTCGCCCTGGTGCAGACCCCGCAGTGGTTCAGCAACGTGACCGACTCCGACCCGCTGGGCAGCCAGGCGCCGCTGTTCTACGGGCCGATCCAGCAGGGCAAGGACGGCTGGAACGCCGCCTTCTTCTGCGGCTCCAACGCGGTCCTCCGCCGCGAGGCGCTGATGCAGCTCGGCATCGTCGGCTACGTCCGGGAGACCAAGGCCGCCGTCACCGAGGCGCTGGCCGCCGGCCAGAAGGTGATGACCCGGGCCGTCCGCGCCGCCCGCGCGGGCCACGACCCCGCGCTCGCCGCGCTGGTCGCCGTCGAGGAGGCGGTGCGCACGGCCCGCGAGCGGGTCCGCCGTGGCGACTCGGTCGGCGACGCGACGTACGAGTTCCAGCAGCGGGTCGACGCCGCGACCCGCAGCCTGGTGGCCAAGGACATGCGGGCCATCGAGGCCGACCTCCGCGCGATCTCGGCGCTGCCGGTCCAGCACGACGACGAGCTCGGCGTCACCGTCGTCGACGAGCTGGCCCTGGACGTGCTCGCCTCCCGCGACTGGTCGCCCCTCGGCGCGATCGAGTCGGTGCGCGAGCTGGTGCGGGCCGTCGACGTCGACCGCGCCGACGAGGCGCAGCCGATGATGCCGCTGGCGACGGTGTCGGTGACCGAGGACATGGCCACCTGCATGCGGCTGCACGCGATGGGGTGGCGCTCGGTCTACCACCACGAGGTGCTCGCCCACGGCCTCGCCCCCGAGGACCTGCGCACCATGCTCCAGCAGCGGCTGCGCTGGGCGCAGGGCACCATCCAGGTGATGTTCCGCGAGAACCCCCTCGTGCAGAAGGGCCTCAGCGTCGGGCAGCGCCTGATGTACTTCGCGACGATGTGGAGCTACCTCGCGGGGTTCGCGGCCCTCGCGTACATCGCTGCTCCCGTGATCTACCTCTGCTTCGGTGTGCTGCCGGTGCACGCGTACGGGCTGTCGTTCCTCGAGCACTTCGTCCCCTACATCGCGTTCAACCAGCTGCTGTTCTTCGTCGTCGGGTACGGCGTGAAGACCTGGCGCGGGCAGCAGTACAGCCTGGCGCTCTTCCCGCTGTGGATCCGCGCCTGCTGGACCGCCGCGGCCAACGTCTTCCTCGGCAGGCCGCTGGGCTTCGTGGTCACCCCGAAGACGCGGCAGGAGGCCGGCGGCTTCCCGTGGCGGCTGGTCATGCCGCAGCTGGTCGCGTGCGTGGTGCTGGTGCTGGCGTGCGTCGTCGGCGTGGTGCGGTTGTGGACCGGGTCCGCGACCAGCACCATCGGCACGGGTGTCAACGTCGCCTGGGTCGCCTACGACCTCGTCGTCATCAGCGTGATCTTCCAGGCGGCCGCGTTCCGCGCCCCCGAGCCCGAACCAACCCCCCGAGACACGAACGACGAGGAGCACGTGGCCTGATGGAGATCGAGAAGAGCTACCAGGACGGGGACGTCGCCGTGCTGCGACTGGTCGGCCGGCTGAACATGGTCGCCGCCCCCCGGCTGAAGTCCGACATCGACCAGACCGTCGCGGAGGGCCGGCCGCGCATCGTCGTCGACCTGTCCGAGGTCAGCTTCATGGACTCCTCCGGGCTCGGTGCCCTCATCGCCGGGCTGAAGAAGTCCCGGCAGGCCTCCGGTGACCTGCGGATCACCGGTGTCACCCAGCAGGTGGCCACCGTCCTCCAGCTCACCAACCTCGACAAGGTGCTGCGCGCGCATCCGTCGGTGGAGGCGGCCACCGATGGCTGGTAAGTACGCGCTCCGCGGCCTGGCCGTCCCGGAGTCGCTGGACCGGCTGCACGAGCTGTTCGAGCGGGTCCGCACGGACTGGCCGGACATCGACGAGGTGGACCTGTCGATGTTCGAGACCGCGATCGTGGAGATCCACGGCAACGTGGTCGAGCACGGCCATCCGCCCGGCCAGGTGATCTACGCCTTCGAGCTGGAGGTGCACCCGGACCGGATCGTCGGCGTCCTGGCCGACACCGGCTCCGCGGTCCCCGACCTCTCGAGCATCGACGAGGGCCTGCCGGACGACCTCGCCGAGAACGGGCGCGGGCTGTGGCTGGCGAAGGCCACGCTGGACGAGCTGGACTACGTCCGGGTGGGCGACCGCAACACGTGGCGGCTGGTCCGCAACCGCACCGGGGCGACCACCCGCGCCTGAGGCGTCAGTACGTCGCCAGCCCGGTGCGGAACGCGTCGAGGGTGGCCGCGGAGCTGTCGACGCGCCAGTCGGCTTCCTTGTCGAAGTCGAACCAGGTGAACCCGCGCACCTCGGGGTGCTGGCGCAGGGTGGCGAACATGTCGGTGACCCAGGCCGGCTTGTCCCCGCCGTCCTCGGGTGCGCCGACCTCGCCGACGTACAGCGGCCTGGAGGTCACGGCGGTGATCTCCGTGAGGCCGGCCGCGAAGACGTCCGCGAACGACGTCCAGCTGCCGCCCTGCAGGGTGCCCCAGTTGTAGCCGTCGAGGGCGACCTGGTCGACGTACGCGTCACCGGGGTAGAGCGACGCCATCGGCGTGGATCCCGGGTAGGGCACGTTCGGCGACCAGCTCCACGTCACGTTGGTGACCTTCTGCTTCGTGAACACGCCGCGGACCTGCTTCCAGGCCGCCACGTAGTCGCTCGCCGTGTTGCCGTTGACGTTCGCGGACCAGGGGTACCAGCTGCCGTTCATCTCGTGCCCGAAGCGCAGCACCACCGGCTTGCCGTAGGCCTTGATCTGCCGGGCCCAGCTCGTCTCGTAGGTCGTGAAGTCGCCCGCGGCGATCCGGTCGAGCGCGTATGCCGGCTGGTCGGTGCCGTCGGCCGGGTTCCACGGCTCCCAGGTGACGACCGGCGTGGCACCCGTGGCGGCGACCTGCGCGGCGGCCGTGGCCGGGAACGCCTGGTTGTCGCTCCAGGCGGCGTACCACATGACCAGACCGGGCCGGCGACCCAGCGCGGACGAGAGGGCCTCGAGACCGCTGGTGTCGTAGGGCAGGCCGGGCATGGTCACGCCGAACGCCTGCGGGGCGGGGGTGGTCGTCACGGACCCGGGCGCCCGCACCACGGCCGCCGCGCTGCTGACGCCCGCCGCGAGCAGCGCGACGAGCAGCGCGGCCACGGTGAGCAGGCGGCGACGGGTTCCGGGGGAAGGCACGACAGCAGTATCGGCCGACGTGGCACCCGGCTTGACCTCAGGCGTGTTGGGAGAGGCTGCGTCCGTAGCGGGCGTGGCGTCCGCGCCCGGTCCGGCAAGGCCGAGCCGCGAGAGCGCAGCGTGCTGCGCCGAGCGGCGCGAACGC
>DASTGV010000178.1:0-3393 GCA_035718765.1 Nocardioidaceae bacterium | reverse complement strand
GACGCGTCGACGGTGTTCCCGCCCGCAGGCCTCACCCGGCCGACGTCGACCGAGCGGATCGTGCTCCAGAAGCCGTTGTAGGAGCCGCGGCCGATCTGCTGCTGGTAGCGCGGCGTGAGCAGGGCCCAGCCGGCGTCGGTGCCGCCGGGTGCCTTGCTGAAGTAGTCGCTCAAGAACGCCTTCTTCGCCGCGAGGCCGGTGCCGGACCCGGTCGGCGAGGAGGACCGGCTCGGTCCCTGCGACGACTGCGAGGGTGACCGCGATGGTGTGTCCGACGCCTGCTGGGACGGGCTCTGGGACGGCGAGGTGCCGCCGGCGGAGTCGTTCCCGGCGCTGCCGCCGTCATTGCGCAGAGACGCGGCGAAGGCGACGCCGCCGAGCACCAGGAGCAGGGCGACGAGGACCAGCAGTGCGTAGACCGGGCCGCGCCGCCGGGAGCGGGGGCGGCCCGGGCTCTGCTTCGGTGCCGCCGGGCCCGGCGGCGTGGACGCCCGGCTCGGACCGGGCTCCTCACCGCGGTCGGAAGCCCGCGCCGCGGCGGGGGCTGCGGCGGTAGCGCCGGTAGCGGTGGTAGCGGTGGCAGGGGCGGCAGGGGCGGCGAACCGAGCGGTCGCCGGGTCCTTGCGGGTGTTCTCGCGGGTGCGCTCGGGGGAGTTCGCGTCGGCCAGCCGCCGCAGCCCGTGGGCGGCGTCGGCCATCGACCAGCGCGACTCCGGCTCGCGGTCCAGCATCCGCAGCAGCGCGGGCTCGAGGAACTCCGCGCGCCGGGGCCTGGGCGGCTGGGTCGAGGTGATGTCGTGCAGCACGGCGACCGGGTTGGCCTTGGCCTCGTACGGCGGTCGTCCCTCGACCGCGGCGTACAGGGTCGCGCCGAGTGCCCACACGTCCGTCCCGGCGCCCGGGTCCGCGCCGCGGGCGAGCTCGGGGGAGAAGTAGCTGGGTGTGCCGGTCAGGAAGCCGGACTGGGTCAGGGCGGGGTCGCCGGCGCTGCGGGCGATGCCGAAGTCGCTGATCTTGGCCAGCCCGTCGTCGCGCACCAGCACGTTGCCCGGCTTCACGTCGCGGTGCATCGTGCCGGCGGCGTGCGCGGCTGCCAGGCCGTCGGCCACCTGGGCGCCGATGTCGGCCACCGTCGCCGGCGGCAGCGGGCCGTCCTCGCGGATGATCTCCGAGAGCGAGCGCCCCGGGACGTGCTCCATGACCAGCCAGATGGCACCGGCCTCCTCGACCACGTCGAACACGGTCACCACGTTGCGGTGGCTGAGCGCGGCGGTGGACCGGGCCTCCCGCAGGGCGCGGGCCGAGTCCGTGACGGACTCGCCGGGCAGCAGCCCCACCTGCTTGACCGCGACGGACCGGTGCAGGGTCTCGTCGCGGCAAAGCCAGACGGTCCCCATGCCGCCCTGGCCGATCGCCGACTCCACGCGGTAGCGACCGCCGATCAGGTCCGGCTGCATCGTGTCCTCTCGCTGGTCGTGCGGGCAGGTGCACGGGGGACCGTACCCAGCGGGCGGGGACGTACGCCCGGGGGTGGCGTGTGGCAGGCTTTCCGCACCATGGCGACCCCGCGAGCATCCGACATCCTCGGGCACGTCACGCTGGTGACCGGTCCGGAGGAGTTCCTCAACCAGCGCGCGGTCACCAGCGCCGTGGCCGCGGTGCGGGCGTCCGACCCCGAGTCCGAGCTCAGCGAGACCACCGCCGACCAGGTGAGCGTCGCCGCGCTCGGCGACCTGGCGGCGCCGTCGCTGTTCTCCTCGATCCGGTGCGTGGTGGTCCGCAACCTCGAGGACCTGCCCGACGACACGTACGACGGCCTGCTCGACTACGCCGGGTCACCGTCCGAGGACATCGGCCTGGTGCTCGTCCACTCCGGCGGCCAGAAGGGCTCGGGCCTGCTCACCAAGCTGCGCAAGCTCTCCTCGGTGACCGAGGTGAAGTCCGCGCCGTTGAAGCCCTCGGAGTTCTCCCGGTTCGTGTCGGCCGAGGTGCGGGCACACGGCGGCCGGATCGCCGAGGACGCCGCCGACCTGCTGGTCCAGGCGATCGGTCAGGACCTGCGGGCGCTCGCGGGCGCCGCCGGGCAGCTGGCCAGCGACTTCCCGGGCGAGCCGCTCACCGAGGCGGTGGTGCGGCAGTACTTCGGGGGCCGGGCCGAGGTGAAGTCGTTCGCCATCGCCGACGCGGCCATCTACGGACGGACGGCGACGGCGCTGGAGGAGCTGCGGTGGGCCCTGGACAACGGCACCGCGCCGATCCTGGTGACCAGCGCGTTCGCGGCCGGGCTGCGTGGGCTGGCCCGGTTCATGGCGGCCCCGCGGGGGCTGCGCGACAACGACCTGGCCCGCGAGGCCGGGGTGCCGCCGTGGAAGGTCCGGGTGCTGCGTGAGCAGGCCCGCGGCTGGAACGACCTCGGGCTGGCCCGGGCGATCACCGCGGTGGCGCGGGCCGACGCCGACGTCAAGGGCGCGGCCGGCGACCCGTCGTACTCCCTGGAGCGGATGGTGCTGACCGTCACCGGGGCGCACGGCCGCTGACCCGGCCGTTAACGCGACCGAGGCGCCGGCTCCCGAGGGAGCGGCGCCTCGGTGACGAGGGCGAGGATGCGTCAGAGCGACGCGGCGCGCTTGTTGATCGCCGACTTCTTGTTGGCGGCCTGGTTCTTGTGGATCACGCCCGCGGACGCGGCCTTGTCGAGCTTGCGGCTCGCGGCGGCGGCCAGCGTCTTGGCCTGCTCGGCGTCACCGGCGTCGGCGGCCTCGCGGAAGCGACGCACAGCCGACTTCAGCGCCGACTTCACGGACTTGTTGCGCTCGTGCGCAGCCTCGTTCTGTCGGTTGCGCTTGATCTGGGACTTGATGTTCGCCACGGGGCAGGCCTCGATCGGTGTACTTGTCGGTCTGGGTTGGTGGTGCCGCACGGACGCAGGGGCGACCGGACACGCGACGACAGACGATACCAGCGGGCGCGGTGACCGCCCAAATCCGCGGGGCTCAGCCCCGCCGTCGCCGGGCGCCCTCCAGGGACCGGCCGCTCTCGACGTCCCGGAACCCGGCCGCGCGGGGTGCGCTCACACCCAGCCCCGCCGGCGGGCCAGCCAGGCCCAGGACGCCTCGGCGCACCAGTCCTGGTGAGCGCGCAGGTACGGCGAGGAGTGCGGCACGGGCTCGTCGCGCCGCTCCAGGAAGTAGCCGCACAGCAGCGCCAGCAGGCTGTCGACGTCGTCGGGGTCGACGTTGCGGGTCAGCGCCCGCTCCTGCAGGACGGCGTCGACGTCCAGCCCGTCGCCCGCGGCGGTCAGCAGCAGGCAGACGGTGTCGATCCACGCGGCCCCGGTCACCGGCCAGTTCCAGTCGCACAGGTAGGCGCGCTCGGGGGTCAGCAGGAAGTTGT
>DASTGV010000177.1:0-2467 GCA_035718765.1 Nocardioidaceae bacterium | reverse complement strand
CCGCGCGGTGCGGGTGCACCGCCGGAGCGCCGCAAGCCGCGCCACAAGAACCGCGCCTAGACGACCGTCGTCACCTCGCCGCTGAGCATGGTGGCGCCGCCGGTCGCGAAGTTCCCGACGTCCTCGACGGCGGCCTGACCCTCCATGCTGTCCAGGGCCGCGCCGTACGCGGCCTCGTCGTCGAAGACGAGCATCGCGACGAGGTACTCGGCGGGCGCCTCGCCGTCCGGGCCCGGCGCGGGGCGCTGGGTGGTGTAGCCGCGCAGCCCCGGGATCCTCGACGCGAGCGGCGCGTGCCGGGACTCGTAGTGGGCGTCGAAGGCCGCGGGGTCCTCGGGCTGGGGGTAGAGGACGGTCAGCTGGTAGCTCATGTCCCTCACTGTGCCTCGACGGTGGCCTGCCGGACACCGCCTACTCGGACGGGATCATCACCCACAGCACGATGTAGACCAGGAACTGCGGGCCGGGCAGCAGGCAGCTGAGCACGAACACCAGTCGGACCAGGTTCGGCGACCAGCCGAACCGCTGGGCGATGCCGGCGCAGACGCCGGCGATGACCCGACGCTGGGGGCGGACGAGTGCGCTGCTCATGGGTCCCTCCTCCGAGGCGCCGGCGGGAGCGGGCCTCCCCACGACAGTAGCCCGGCTCGGCGTGGATGCAGGCTCAGCCTGGATCAGTCGGCCGTCGCCGTCGCCACCCGGGACCGGCCGGCGGCGTCGAGCGGCACCTGCGGCGCCAGGTCGACGCGCACCCCGTGGATCGTGCCGGTGAACGCGTTGCGGACCGGCGGGTAGTCGTCGGTCACCGGGGTGCCGCGGTCCACGCCGACGTTGAAGGTCTCGTCGAAGCTGAAGTAGTAGGCGGTGGTCTGCGGCACGTGCCCCCGCCCGACCTCGGCACCGTCGACCAGCAGCGTCACCGCCGCGCCGTCGCCGGGCGGCCCGCCGGCGTACGCGAAGTGCAGGACCAGCTCGTGCTCCCCCGGCTCCAGCCGCGACTCGGCGCGCACGGTGGTCAGCGCCCGCCCGTAGCAGTTGTAGGCGTAGCACAGCCGGCCCTCGTGGCAGTACAGCGACCAGCCGCCGAAGCGTCCGCCCTGCGCGACCAGCACGCCGTCCGCGACAGCGTCGACCGCGACCTGCACCGAGACGGTGTGCGTGCGGTTCTTGACGTTCGGCGCGGCCTCCTCGGTCAGCCGCCCCGTGCGCGGCCCGAAGCTCAGCGACGTGCGGCCGGCGTGCAGGTCGAGCCGGCCGGCCAGCTCGGGGTTCTCCCGCTCGGTGACCCGGTCGTCGAGCGGCAGCACCTGGTGCCGCTCGGCCTCCCGGTCGAACAGCTCACGCAGCGAGACGAGCAGGTCGGGGTGGTCCGCGGCCACGTCGAAGGCCTGCGTCCAGTCGGTGCGGGTGTCGTAGAGCTCCCACACGTCGTCCTCGAACGGGCGCGGCGCGTCGACCATCAGCCACGGGACGCCGTGCCGGGTCACCGCCGTCCAGCCCTCGTGGTAGATCCCCCGGTTGCCGACCATCTCGAAGTACTGCGTCGTACGGCGGTCGGGCGCGTCGGCGTCGTCGAAGGAGTACCGCATCGACGTGCCCTCGACCGGCTGCTGCGCGACCCCGTCCACGCTCACCGGCGCGGGCACCCCGGCCACGTCGAGGACCGTGGGCAGCACGTCGATGACGTGGTGGAACTGGTGCCGCACCTCGCCGTGCGCCTCGATGCCCGCGGGCCAGTGCACCACCAGCCCGTCCCGGGTGCCGCCGAGGTGCGAGGCGACCTGCTTGGTCCACTGGTACGGCGTGTTCATCGCGAGCGCCCAGCCGGCGGGGTAGATGCCGTAGGTCGAGGCGTCGCCGATCCGGTCCACGACCGCGGCCATCGCCTGCACGTCGTCGGCGAAGCCGTGCCCGACCAGGTGCTCGCGGATCGTGCCCTCCGGACCGCCCTCACCGGAGGCGCCGTTGTCCCCGAGCAGGTACAGCACCAGGGTGTCGTCGAGGACCCCGAGGTGCTGGAGCCGGTCGACCAGCCGGCCGACGTGGTGGTCGGCGTGCTCGGCGAAGCCCGCGTAGGTCTCCATGAACCGCGCGGCGACCCGGCGGGCCGGCGCGTCGAGCTCGTCCCAGTGCGGCACCGCGTCGGCCCAGGGCGCCAGCTCCCCCTCGGGCGGCACCAGGCCGAGCTGCTTCTGCCGGGCGAGCGTGCGCTCGCGCTGGACGTCCCAGCCGTCGTCGAAGGCGCCCGCATAGCGCTCGATCCACTCCGGCGCGACGTGGAACGGCGCGTGCGTGGCCCCCAGTGCCAGGTAGCAGAAGAACGGCTTGTCGGGCGTCAGCTCGTGCTGGGCGGTGACCCAGTCCACCGCGTGGTCCACCAGGTCCTCGGTCAGGTGGTAGCCGTCCTCGGGCAGCCGGTCCGGCTCGACGGGCGTGGTGCCGTCGTACAGCTGCGGGTACCAGTGGT
>DASTGV010000176.1:0-3703 GCA_035718765.1 Nocardioidaceae bacterium | reverse complement strand
GGCGACCCCCAGGGCTACAAGGGCCCCGAGTTCCGTTACCCGGGCGGGGCCGAGAAGCTCAAGGCGGACGCGGAGGCGGCGGGTGTCGACCTCTACGTCCACGCGCCCTACATCGTCAACGTCGCCACCACCAACAACCGGATCCGGATCCCGAGCCGCAAGCTGCTCCAGCAGCACGTGGACGCCGCCGCCTCCATCGGCGCCAAGGGGCTGATCGTGCACGGCGGGCACGTCAACAAGGACGACGACCCCGCCAAGGGCTTCGACAACTGGCGCAAGGCCGTCGAGGCGACCGACCTGAAGCTGCCGCTGCTGATCGAGAACACCGCCGGCGGCGACAACGCGATGACCCGCTACCTGGAGCGGATCGCCCGGGTCTGGGAGGCGATCTCCTCGGCCGAAGGGTTCGACATGGTCGGCTTCTGCCTCGACACCTGCCACGCCCACGCCGGCGGCAACCGCCTGGCGACAGTGGTCGAGGACGTCGTCAAGGTCACCGGGCGGATCGACCTGGTGCACTGCAACGACAGCCGCGACGAGTTCGACTCGGGCGCCGACCGGCACGCGAACCTCGGCCAGGGCCACATCGCCCCGGAGGACATCGCCTCGGTGGTCCGCGAGGCCGGCGCCCCCGTCGTCTTCGAGACGCCCGGGGGTGCCCCGGAGCACCAGGCGGACTTCGCGCTGCTCCGCGAGCTGCTTTGAGGAAGCCCGCGCGAGCGCGGGTGCGGCTCCGGTCGCTGCTCGGCGCCCTGACCTCCCTGGGCTGAGCTCCCGTGCTGGGCTCTGCTGTGGGTGCCCGTTTCCCAGGGGCCCCTGGGAAACTGCCACCTACCTGGCAAAACTTCCCGGGGAGGCGCCCGGAACGTCCGCCTCCGCCCGCCCGTTAGGCTCGGGCCCCGTGAGCTCCCCCGTCCTGACCGTGCGCACGATCACGCCCGAGCAGCATCTGGACTTCCTGCGCCGCTGGACCGCCGAGGGGGGCGCCGCCAGCTTCCTGCAGACGCCCGCCTGGGGCGAGGTCAAGAGCGAGTGGCGGCGCGAGTCGCTCGGCTGGTTCGACGGCGGCGACCTGGTGGGCGCCGGGCTCGTGCTCTACCGGCAGCTGCCCAAGGTCAAGCGCTACCTCGCCTACCTCCCCGAGGGCCCGGTCGTCGACTGGTCGGCCGAAGACCTGCGCGAGTGGCTGAACCCGATGGTCCGCCACCTCCGCAAGGCCGGCGCCTTCGGCATCCGGATGGGCCCGCCCGTGGTCACCCGTCGCTGGGACGCGGCGGCGGTGAAGCAGGGCGTCGCGGACGAGGGGATCCGCCGGCTCGGCGACGTGCCGCCGACCGACCGGTCGCAGGCCGGGGCCCGCGTGGTCTCCCAGCTCCAGGAGCTCGGCTGGCGGGCGCAGGCCGTCGACGGCGGGTTCGCCGCGGGCCAGCCGCAGTACAACTTCCAGATCCCGCTGCGCGACGACGACGGGAAGCAGCGCTCGGAGGACGACGTCCTCAAGGGGATGAACCAGCAGTGGCGGCGCAACATCAAGAAGGCCGACAAGGCCGGGGTGGTGGTCACCCACGGCACGCCGGCGGACCTGCCCGAGTTCCACGCGCTCTACGCGCACACCGCCGAGCGCGACCACTTCACACCGCGTCCGCTGGCGTACTTCGAGACGATGTTCCGGGCGCTGCTGGCCGAGGAGCCGGACCGGGTCCGGCTCTACCTCGCCCACCACGAGGGCGAGCTGGTCGCCGCCACGGTCTGGGTCCGGGTCGGCGGTCACACCTGGTACTCCTACGGCGCCTCGTCCACGGAGAAGCGTGACGTCCGCGGCTCCAACGCCGTGCAGTGGGCGATGATCCGCGACGCGCTCGCGACCGGGGCGTCGGTCTACGACCTGCGGGGCATCACCGACACCCTCGACCCGGACGACCCGCACGTGGGGCTGATCCAGTTCAAGGTGGGCACCGGTGGTGAGGCCGTCGAGTACGCCGGCGAGTGGGACATGCCGTTGAACCCCCTGGTCTACAAGGCGTTCTCGCTCTACATGAGCAGGAGGTAGTCCACCGTGCCACTGACGCTGTACGTCGACGGGGAGCGCTGGCGCGCGCACCTGCAGCACGTCCGCGACGCCCACCCCGGGATCGTGCCCGTGCTCAAGGGCAACGGCTACGGCTTCGGCCTCGAGCGGCTCGCACAGCGGGCGGCCTGGCTCGGCGTGGACACCGTCGCCGTCGGCACCTACGCCGAGGTGGCGCCCGTCGTACCGCACTTCAACGGGTCGGTGATGGTGCTCACCCCGTGGCGGCCCTTCGAGCACAAGGCGGTCTTCGACGGCCACGTCGTGCACACGGTCGGCCGGCTCGAGGACCTGCGCGCGCTCGGCGCACGCGAGGGCCGGCCGCGGATCGTGCTCGAGCGGCTCACGTCGATGCGCCGGCACGGCTTCTCGGCCCGCGACCTGCGCGAGGCCGCCGCCCACCTCGACGGGGTCGCGGTCGAGGGCGTCGCGATGCACCTGCCCATCTCCCAGGGCTCGCACCTCACCGAGGTCAACCGGCTGATGACCGACGTGGTCGCGGCCGGCCTCCCCACCAACCGGGTGTACGTCTCGCACCTCACCGACTCGGAGATGGGCTCGCTGCGGCAGAGCTACCCCGACTACGAGTTCCGCCCCCGCATCGGCACCTCGCTCTGGCTGGGCGACCGGGACGCGCTGCGGGCGCGGGCCACGGTGCTCGACGTCCACCCCGTCGAGCGCGGCGACGTGTACGGCTACCGCAGCCGCACCGCCCCGGCGGCCGGCACCATCCTGGTGGTCTCGGGCGGGACCGCCCACGGCATCGGGCTCGAGGCACCCACCGGCGGCGCCACCCTCAAGGACCGCGCCGCCCGGATCGCCAAGGGCGGCCTGGACGCGGCCGGCTTCGTCCGTTCACCCTTCACCGTCGACGGCAAGATGCGGCTGTTCGCGGAGCCCCCGCACATGCAGGCGTCCATGCTGTTCGTCTCCCAGGGCGCCCGGGTCCCCTCTGTCGGCGACGAGGTCGACGTCCGGGTCCGGTACACCACCACCTCGTTCGACGAGACCGTCATCGACTAGTCGCCGACCCGTCACCTGGAAGGCGCTCTCACCGGCGTGTCGCCCAGGAAGTGACGGGTCACTCGAAGGTCAGCACGACCTTGACGTCGTCGTCCCGCGGCTCGAACGCGTCGGCGAAGTCGGCCAGCGGCACCCGGCGGCTGACCAGCTGCTCCAGCCAGTCCGGGTCGGCCTTGGCCAGGGCGTCGGCCGCCTGCTCGTAGTGCCGCAGGTTCGCGTTCACCGACCCCACGACCGCGTCGTTCTCCAGCACGATGTCACGGTTCAGCTCCCCGCCGTCGACCCGGATGGTGCGCCCGCGCGACGAGACGCCGGTCAGGACCGTGATGCCGTACGCCGCGGTGCCGGCCAGCGCACCGAACACGAGCGTGGGCACACCGGTGGCCTCGATGACCACGTCGGGCCGGACCCGCTCCATCACGGCGTCCATGTCGGAGTGGTGGTAGGTCGCGTCGATCCCGTGCACCAGCCGCGGCTTCGCGCCCTTGGTCACCTGGTCGAGGACGTGCACGTCGAGCCCGCGCTGCTGCCCGAGCAGCGCCGCGAGCAGCCCGATCGGCCCCGCCCCGGTGACCAGCACCGTCTTCGGCTCGAACCACGCCCGCCGGCCGA
>DASTGV010000175.1:0-11808 GCA_035718765.1 Nocardioidaceae bacterium | reverse complement strand
CCGGAGGTGTGCGCCACCCACCCGTGGTCGTCGACGAGCAGCATCGGACCCTCGACGGAGGCGAGCAGTGGCGCGGCCGCCTGCCGGAGCCGCTCGAGCCGCAGCTCGTGGTGCCGCCACAGCTGGGACTCGGCCAGCCGGACAGCGGTCTCCACGAGGGCGACCACCGCCGGGTGCAGGGTCATCGCGGGGCCGCTGACGTCCACGATGCCGAGCAGCGCGCCGGTGCGCGGGTCGTGCAGCGGGGCGGCGGTGCAGTACCACGGGTGCTGGTCGGCCTCGAAGTGCTCGGCGGAGAACAGCTGCACCGGGCTCGCCTCGGCCAGCGCGGTGCCGATCGCGTTGGTGCCGACCAGGTCCTCGGTCCACTCCGCGCCCTCCTCGAAGCCGAGCCCGTCGGCCCGGCCACGGACCCGGGCGGCGCCCTCGCGCCACAGGATGATCCCGTCGGCGTCGGTCACCACCATCAGGAACTGCGAGGCGTCCGCGACCGAGGAGATGATCTGCCGCAGCTCGTCGACGACCAGCGAGATCGGCGACGCCCGCCGGCGGGCGAGCACCTGCTCCGTCGGCAGCGGGTCGCGGGGGTTGCGGGCGTCCGGGTCCAGCCCGGCCCGCAGCACCCGGGTCCAGGACCGGGCGACCAGCGGCCGCGGCGCGAGCACCGAGCGGCCGCCGCCGATCACGGCGTCGTGCATCCGGAGCAGCTCCCGTGCGTAGCTCGGCAGGTCCGTGCCCGGACGGATCGCGCTGAAGTCGCCCACGCTGGCGAGCCTAGGTCGGTCCGGGGGTCCCGGCACTCTCCGAACGACCGGGATTGCAACGTCCTGCAACCCTTGCCCGCGGCGCCACGCGGGTGTGCCCTGGGTCACACGCCCACCGGGCGACGTACGAAAGGACCCCCATGACCCAGACGCTCGACGCGCCCGCCCCCAGCTCCCCGACCCAGGACCGGGTGGACGCCTGGCTGCGCGACTTCGAGTCCGCCCTCACCGCCCGCGACGTCGACCGCGCGGCCGGGATGTTCGCGGCCACCAGCTTCTGGCGCGACCTCATCGCGTTCACCTGGAACCTCAAGACGGTCGAGAACCCCGACGGGGTCGCCGACCTGCTGCGCGAGACGCTGGACCAGACCGACCCGAGCGGCTTCCGCACCTCGGAGCCGCCGGAGGAGGCCGACGGGGTCACCACCGCGTGGATCGAGTTCGAGACCCGGGTCGGCCGCGGCCGCGGGCTGCTCCGGCTCGACGCCGACGACAAGGCGTGGACCCTGCTCACCACGCTCTACGAGCTCAAGGGCCACGAGGAGCCGAAGGGGACGGCCCGCCCGAAGGGTGCCGAGCACGGCGCGAACCGCGACCGGGAGACCTGGGCCGAGCGCCTCGAGCGGGAGGCGGCCGAGCTCGGGTACAAGACCCAGCCCTACGTCCTCATCGTGGGCGGCGGGCAGGGCGGCATCGCGCTCGGCGCCCGGCTGCGGCAGCTCGGGGTGCCCACGATCATCGTCGACAAGCGGGCCCGGCCCGGCGACCAGTGGCGCAGCCGCTACAAGTCGCTGTGCCTGCACGACCCGGTCTGGTACGACCACCTGCCCTACATCAAGTTCCCCGACAACTGGCCGGTGTTCTCCCCCAAGGACAAGATCGCCGACTGGCTCGAGTCCTACACCAAGGTGATGGAGCTCAACTACTGGTCGAACACCGAGGCCAAGTCCGCGTCGTACGACGAGAAGACCGGCGAGTGGACCGTCGAGGTGGAGCGCGAGGGCCAGCCCGTCGTGCTGAAGCCGAAGCAGCTGGTGCTCGCGACCGGGATGAGCGGCAAGCCGAACATCCCGACGATCGAGGGGATGGAGACGTTCCGCGGCGACCAGCACCACTCCTCGGCGCACCCCGGTCCGGACGCGTACGCCGGCAAGCGGGCCGTGGTGATCGGGTCGAACAACTCGGCCTTCGACATCTGCGGGGCGCTGTGGGAGAAGGGCGCCGACGTCACGATGGTGCAGCGCACGTCCACCCACATCGTGCGCTCGGACACGCTGATGGACATCGGGCTCGGCGCGCTCTACAGCGAGGAGGCCGTCGCGGCCGGCGTCACGACCGAGAAGGCCGACCTGATCTTCGCGTCGCTGCCGTACCGGATCATGCACGAGTTCCAGATCCCGCTCTACGACCAGATGCGCGAGCGCGACCAAGACTTCTACGACCGCCTCGAGAAGGCCGGCTTCCTGCACGACTGGGGCGACGACGGGTCGGGCCTGTTCATGAAGTACCTGCGCCGCGGCTCCGGCTACTACATCGACGTGGGCGCCGCCGACCTGGTGGCCAACGGCGACGTGAAGCTCGCGCACGGCCAGGTCACCCGGCTCACCGAGAACTCGGTGGTGCTCGACGACGGCACGGAGCTGCCGGCCGACCTGGTCGTCTACGCCACCGGCTACGGCTCGATGAACGGCTGGGCCGCGGACCTGATCAGCCAGGAGGTCGCGGACAAGGTCGGCAAGGTGTGGGGGCTCGGCTCCGACACCACCAAGGACCCGGGTCCGTGGGAGGGCGAGCAGCGCAACATGTGGAAGCCGACCCAGCAGGAGGCGCTGTGGTTCCACGGCGGGAACCTGCACCAGTCCCGCCACTACTCGCTCTACCTCGCCCTCCAGCTCAAGGCCCGCGCCGAGGGCATCGACACACCGGTCTACGGGCTGCAGGAGGTGCACCACACCTCCTGACTTGTCAGAACGTGGGGTGGCTGTGGCCACCCCACGTTCTGACAGGTCGGCGGGGTTGGCGGCCCCCGGCACACTGGCACGGTGCCGGAGCTGCCCGAGGTCGAGTTCGCGCGCGCCACGATCGAGCGGTCCGCGCTGCGGCGACGCATCGCCGACGTCGACGACACCGACACCTACGAGTGCCGGCCACACGCGCCGGGCGAGATCCGCGAGGCGCTGCTGGGCCGCCGGCTGACCGGTGCGTTCCGGCGCGGCAAGACGATGTGGGTCGAGACCTCGGGCGTCGGCCGGCGGCGTACGCCGGGTCCGGTGCTGGGCCTGCACCTCGGGATGAGCGGCCGGATCGTGGTGACCGACCGGCGCGGTGCCACCACCGAGGGCGGCGACCGGCTGGGCGGGCGCTACGCCAGCGCCGCCGAGCAGGAGGACCGCACCCCGTCGTGGGACCGGTTCACGCTCACCTTCGAGGACGGCGGCAGCCTGCGGCTGTTCGACAAGCGCCGGCTGGGCCGGGTCCGCCTGGACCCCGACCTCGATTCCCTGGGGCCGGACGCGGAGCGGGTGGGCGTGGCGGAGTTCCGCGAGCGGGTCGGGCGCGGGACGACGGCGGTCAAGGCCCGGCTGCTCGACCAGTCGGTGCTCGCCGGCGTGGGCAACCTGCTGGCCGACGAGGCGCTCTGGCAGGCGCGCCTGGACCCACGGCGCCGGGTCGACGAGCTCTCCGAGGCGGAGCTCAGCCGGCTGCACCGGGCGGTGCGCACGGCGACCCGGGCCGCCCTCCGCAAGGGCGGCGTGCACACCGGCACGGTCGTCGCGCACCGGGCCGCCGGCGAGCACTGCCCGCGCTGCGGAGCGCCCATGCGCCGCGGCACCGTCGGCGGCCGCACCACCTGGTGGTGCCCCGAGGAGCAGGCCTGAGCCACCGACTTGTCAGAACCTCAGGAGAGGCGCGTCACCTGGACGTCGACCGCCATCGCCGAGGTGCTGCCGCCGGAGAAGATGCCGGTGAGCGGGGGCACGTCGGAGTAGTCCCGGCCGCGGGCGACCACGACGTGCCGGTCCCCCGGCTCCAGGTCGTTGGTCGGGTCGAAGCCCAGCCAGCGGCCGTCCCACCACTCGATCCACGCGTGCGACTCGCCGACCACGGTGTCGCCGACCACCGGCTCCCGGCGCGGGTGCAGGTACCCGGACACGTAGCGCGCCGGCACCCGGGCCGCGCGGAGCACCCCGATGGCGACGTGCGCCATGTCCTGGCAGACGCCGGCCCGCGCGGCCCACGCGTCGGAGGCGTGGCCGTGCACCTTCGTGGAGCCGACCTCGTACTTCATCTCGTCGTGGACCAGGGCGCACACCCGGCGGGCGAAGTCGCTGGGTCCGTCGGCCTCCGCGGCGAGCTGGTCGGCCAGCGCGGTGAGCTCCTCGTCGGGACGCACCCGGTCGTCGACCACGAGCGTCTCGCAGAACCGGTCCTGCACCGCCGGCGAGCGCACCTCGTCCCAGCCCAGGCCGCCCGGCTGCTGCGGCGGCCGGTTGACCTGCACCGTGGACGTGGCGGTGACGGTCAGCTCGCTGTGCTGGTCAAGCACCTCGAAGGCGGTGACCTCGGTGCCCCAGTAGTCGCGGTAGGAGTGGCTCCACGGCGTCGGCGTGACGTCGAGCCGGGTGTGCACGACGACCTGCTCGCTGGTCGTGATCGGCGTCATCCTGGCCTCGTTGTACGACGCCGCGACCCCGCCGTCGTAGGCGATGCGGGTCCGGTGCACGACCCGGAACTGCATGGTCATCGGGCGGCCCCTCCCGTCCAGCTCATCGCCACGGCGTGCGCGAAGTAGCGCTGCGTGACGGCGTCGCTGGCCGCGGCACAGGTGCGCTGCAGCCGCTCCATCTCGCCGGGCAGGTCGGTGACGATGTCGGCGATCGAGCGGTACTCGAGCTCGGCACGGGCCCGGCCCAGCAGCCGCTGCGCCTCGTCCTGGAAGCCGACCCGCTGGCCGCTGGCCTCGAGGTTGGCCAGGCACTGCTCCGCGCGGGTCAGCGCGTGCACCACGGAGCGCGGGAAGAGCCGGTCGAGCAGGAGGTACTCCGCGGCCTCCCGGTCCGTCTCCAGGCCCCGGTAGGTGCGCAGGAACGACTGGTAGGCACCGCAGGCCCGCAGCGTCGTCGCCCACGCGGAGTTCGGGCCCGGGCTCAGCGCGGAGGTGGCCACCAGCCGGGCGGTCATGTCCGCGCGCTCCAGGGACCGGCCGAGCACCAGGAACTGCCAGCCCTCGTCCCGGCTCATCGTCGCGTCGGCGGTGCCGTTGATCACCGCGGCCCGCTCGCGCATCCAGCGGAACGCGTCCTGGGTGCGCATCGCCCGGAACCGGCCCGACCCGACGGTCCGGAAGGTCGAGTTGATGACCTCCCACAGGTCGGTCGACAGCGTCTCGCGGGCCCGGCGTGCGGACTCCCGCGCACCGCCGATGGCCGACGAGATCGACGTGCCCTCGTCGGTGTCGAAGGCCAGCCGGTAGAGCGCGGCCTCCAGGGTCAGCCGCTCGTCGGGGATCTCGGTGCCCATGACGCCCAGCAGCGTGCGGCAGGCCGTGTCGATGTCGACGGAGGGGTCCTCGACCATGATCTGGGTCTGCACGTCGAGGATCCGGGCGGTGTCCTCGGCCCGCTCGACGTACCGGCCGATCCAGAACATCGACTCCGCGATCCGGCTCAGCACGGCGCCTCCTCGGCCCGGGCCTGCTGCTGCTGCTCGGCCTGCAGCGAGCGGGACTCGATCGCGGGGCCGGTGTCCAGCGGCGGTGCGTGCACCTCGGGCGCGGGCGCGGCCGGGGCGGGGGTCACCGCGCGGCCACCGGCGAGCACCCAGGTGTCCTTCGAGCCGCCGCCGCGGGACGAGTTCACGATCAGCTCGCCCTCGGCCAGCGCGACCCGGGTCAGGCCGCCGGGCAGCACCCACACCTTCGAGCCGTCGTTGACCGCGAACGGCCGCAGGTCGACGTGCCGCGGGCGCATCCGGTCGTCGAAGAGCGTGGGCACCGTGGACAGCTGTACGACGGGCTGGGCGATCCAGGCCCGGGGGTCCGCGAGCACCTTGCGGCGCAGCACCTCGAGCTCGGACCTGGAGGCCGACGGGCCGATCACGATGCCCTTGCCGCCGGAGCCGTCGACCGGCTTGAGGACCAGCTCGTCGAGGCGGTCGAGGACCTCCTCGCGGTGGTCGGGCTCACCGAGCCGCCAGGTGTCGACGTTCGCGAGCACCGGCTCCTCGGACAGGTAGTAGCGGATCAGGTCCGGCAGGTAGGTGTAGATCAGCTTGTCGTCGGCGACGCCGTTGCCGACCGCGTTCGCGATCGTCACGTTGCCGGCGCGGGCGGCGTTCATCAGCCCGGGACAGCCCAGCATCGAGTCGGACCGGAAGTGCACCGGGTCGAGGAACTCGTCGTCGACCCGGCGGTAGATCACGTGCACCTGCTCGAGGCCCTGGGTGGTGCGCATCATCACCCGGCCGCGCTGGCAGACCAGGTCGCGGCCCTCGACCAGCTCGATGCCCATCGTCCGGGCGAGCAGCGCGTGCTCGAAGTAGGCGCCGTTGAACACGCCCGGCGTGAGCACCACGACGGTCGGGTCGTCGACGCCGGCCGGGGCGCTGGCCCGCAGCGCGTTGAGCAGGCGCCGCGGGTAGGAGCCGACCGGGCGGATCCGGTGCCCCGTGAACGCCTCCGACAGGGCCGCCGAGATGGCCCGCCGGTTGGTCATCACGTAGGACACCCCGGACGGCACCCGGACGTTGTCCTCCAGCACCCGGAAGCTGCCGTCGGCGTCGCGGATCAGGTCGATGCCGGCGACGTGGATGCGGACGCCGTTGGGCGCCTTCACCCCGGCGGCCACGCGGTGGAAGTGCGAGGACGTCGTGACGACCGCGCGGGGCACCACCCCGTCGTCGAACACGCGGCCCGCGTCGTACACGTCGTCGAGGAACATCTCGAGGACCTTCACGCGCTGCTGGACGCCCTGGTCGATCACCGACCAGGCGTCCTGCTCGATCACCCGCGGCATGATGTCGAGCGGGAACGCCCGCTCCTCGCCGCCGATGTCGAAGGTGACGCCCTGCTCGAGGTACGACGTGGTCAGCGCCTCCGCACGGGCCTGCACCTCGGGCGCGCTGACCTGCTGGAAGGACTGCGCGAGCGCCCGGTAGGGGCCGCGCAGCTCGTCGCCGTCGAACATCTCGTCGTAGGCGTCGCCGGCCCCGTCGCGGTAGTTCTCGAACAGCTCCATCACGGTCGTGACCCTAGCGGGACGGCGTGTCGGAGGTGTTTCGCGTCAGCCGTTGACCCGCGTGGTGAGACCGGTCGGGCCGCCCGGGGCGCCGTGGCACTTCTTGTACTTCCTGCCGGACCCGCAGGGGCACTCGGCGTTCCGGCTGGCACCGGCGTACGGGTCGTCGGCCACCTGCTGCGGCGCGCCGCTCACCTCGGCCGCGCCGTCCTCGGACGGGGCGGAGTAGGAGAGGTTCTGCGGCTGCTTGGGCCGGTCCAGACCCTTCGCGGTGATCAGCGGGTGGTCGTGGGCGGCGGCGGCCTGCGCGAGCGCGGGACCGACCTCAATCTCCTCGACCTCGGCCTCCTCCGGCTCGACCTGCACCTCGAGGTTGAACAGGTAGCCGACGGACTCCTCCTTGATGCCGTCCATCATCGCGCCGAACATGTCGAAGCCCTCGCGCTGGTACTCCACGAGCGGGTCCCGCTGGGAGTACGCGCGCAGCCCGATGCCCTCGCGCAGGTAGTCCATCTCGTAGAGGTGCTCGCGCCACTTGCGGTCCAGCACCGACAGCAGCACCCGGCGCTCGAGCTCGCGCATGACCTCCTCGCCGAACTCCTGCTCGCGGGCGTCGTACTGCGCCTGGGCGTCCGCCTTGAGGTCCTCGACCAGCGACTCGCGGGTGAGCCCGTCCCGGCCGCCCGCCTCCGCCTCGACCTGTGCCTGCGACCGGGAGACCGGGTAGAGCTGCTTGAGGGCCTGCCACAGCGCCTCGAGGTCCCACTCCTCCGGGAAGCCGTCGGTGGCCGCGGTGACGTAGCCCTCGACGACGTCGTCGATCATCTCCCGGATCTGCAGGTGCAGGTCGGCGCCCTCGAGGACGGCCCGCCGCTCGCCGTAGATGACCTCGCGCTGGCGGTTCATCACGTCGTCGTACTTGAGGACGTTCTTGCGGGAGTCGAAGTTCTGCGCCTCGACCTGCGCCTGCGCGGAGGCGATGGCGCCGGTGACCCGCTTGTTCTCGATGGGCTGGTCGTCGGGGACCTTGAGCGTGGTCAGCACCCAGTCGACCCAGTCGGACTTGAACAGGCGCATCAGCTCGTCCTGCAGGGACAGGTAGAACCGGGTCTCCCCCGGGTCGCCCTGACGGCCGGAGCGGCCGCGCAGCTGGTTGTCGATGCGCCGGGACTCGTGGCGCTCGGTGCCGACGACGTAGAGACCTCCGGCCTCCTTGACCTCGTCGTGCTCGGCCGCGACCTGCGCCTTGATCTCGTCGACCGCCTTGGGCCAGGCCAGCTCGTAGGCCTCGCTGTCCTCGAGCGGGTCCAGGCCCTGGCTGCGCAGCTTCTGGTCGGCCAGGAACTCCACCGAGCCGCCGAGCATGATGTCGGTGCCTCGCCCGGCCATGTTCGTGGCGACCGTGACCGCACCCTTGTGGCCGGCCAGCGCGACGATCTTCGCCTCGCTCTCGTGCTGCTTGGCGTTCAGCACGGTGTGCGGGATGCCCTTGCGCTTCAGCAGCCCGGACAGCAGCTCGGACTTCTCGACCGAGACCGTGCCGACCAGGACCGGCTGGCCGTTGTGGTGCCGCTCGGCGATGTCCTCCACGACGGCGAGGTACTTCGCCTCCTCGGTGCGGTAGACCAGGTCGGACTGGTCGATGCGCACGAGCGGCTTGTTGGTCGGGATCGGCACCACGCCGAGCTTGTAGATCTTGTCGAACTCCGAGGCCTCGGTCATCGCCGTACCGGTCATGCCGGAGAGCTTCTTGTAGAGGCGGAAGTAGTTCTGCAGGGTGACGGTCGCGAGGGTCTGGTACTCCTCGCGGATCTCGACGCCCTCCTTGGCCTCGATCGCCTGGTGCAGGCCCTCGTTGTAGCGACGGCCCGCGAGCATCCGGCCGGTGTGCTCGTCGACGATCAGCACCTCGCCGTTGAGGACGACGTACTCCTTGTCGTTGCGGAACAGCTCCTTGGCCTTGATCGCGTTGTTCATGAACGAGATCAGCGGCGTGTTCACGGAGTCGTAGAGGTTGTCGATGCCGAGGTAGTCCTCGACCTTGGTGATGCCCGGCTCGAGCACGGAGATGGTGCGCTTCTTCTCGTCGACCTCGTAGTCGACGTCCTTGCGCATCGAGCCCGCGATGGTGGCGAACTCGGAGTACCACCGCACCTCGTCCTGGGTGGGGCCGGAGATGATCAGCGGGGTGCGGGCCTCGTCGATGAGGATCGAGTCGACCTCGTCCACGATCGCGAAGTTGTGGCCGCGCTGCACGCACTCGTCGATCGAGTTGGCCATGTTGTCGCGCAAGTAGTCGAAGCCGAGCTCGTTGTTGGTGCCGTAGGTGATGTCGGCGGCGTAGGCGACGCGGCGCTCGTCGGGGCGCATCTCCGGCAGGATGATGCCGACGGTCAGGCCGAGGAACTGGTGGACGCGGCCCATCCACTCGGCGTGGTACTTCGCGAGGTAGTCGTTGACGGTGACCACGTGCACGCCGTCGCCGGAGAGCGCGTTGAGGTACGCCGGCAGGGTCGAGACCAGGGTCTTGCCCTCACCGGTCTTCATCTCGGCGATGTTGCCGAGGTGCAGCGCCGCGCCGCCCATCACCTGCACGTCGTAGTGCCGCTGGCCGAGCACCCGCTTGGCGGCCTCCCGGACGGTCGCGAACGCCTCGGGCATCAGGTCGTCGAGGGTCTCGCCGTCGGCGAGGCGCCGCTTGAACTCCGCGGTCTGCCCCTGGAGCTCCTCGTCGCTCATCGAGGCGAAGTCCTCCTCGATGGCGTTCACGGCGCGTGAGATCGCCTCGAGCTGCCGGAGGATCTTGCCCTCGCCGATGCGGAGGATCTTGTCGAGGATGGCAGGCACGTGCGTTCGACTCCTGTGGTCGGGTTCGAGTGGCTCCGGGCCGGTGGAGCCCAACGGCCATCGTAACCGGACCCTGGGCGTCCGCTCACCGGCAACGGTGACGCGCCTGCCAGCGGTGCACCGCGGCGGCCGGCGACCGGTGCCCGTGCCGCTGCCAGCTCCGCAGGAACGGGTACGGCGCGACCACGCCCCGCCGCACCCGCCAGTCGCCGGTGCCGCGGCACACCGGGGAGATGCCGAAGTGCAGGTGGCAGGCGATCCCGCGCGCGTCGCCGCTGTGCCCGACCCGTCCCAGCGGGTCCCCCGCCCGCACCGTCGTGCCGGCCCGCAGCCGGGGCCGCAGCGTCCACAGGTGGCTGCCGTAGTAGCGGACCCCGCCCGCGGCGGCGATCGAGAAGAACCGGCCGCCGCGGTCGGCGCCGCGGTCGGTCGCCGGGTCCCAGCGGTCGCGACGCCCGACCTCGAGCACGGTGCCGTCGGCCGGCGCGACCACCCGGGCGCCGCAGCGCCCGAAGATGTCGGTGGCCGGGTAGTCGTGGTGGTAGGGGCCGTAGCTGACCCGGCCGGTCACCGGGAAGCGCGGCGGCGACGGGGCGGGCGGCTGGGCCGCGGGCAGCACCGGCTGGACGGCCAGCACCCAACCGACCACGATCCCCCAGAAGCCGCTCGGCGTGACGTCGAGGAGGTGCCGCGGCAGGTCCGAGAGGCGCACCCTAGGCATCGGCCTTCACCGCGACCGCCAGCTCGGGCGCCAGGTCCCCGCGCGGGACGACCTCGATCTCGGCCAGGCCGAGCCAGCCCGCGAGGTCGCGCAGCTCGGCGGCCAGCTCGTCGGCGGTCTCCTCCGGCGCGCCCGGCTCGGCGTAGGTGCCGAGCACCCGCAGCAGGCCCGCCTTGCGGTCCGCCTTGAGGTCGACCCGGCCGACGATCCGGTCACCGAGCAGGAACGGCAGCACGTAGTAGCCGTGCACCCGCTTGTGCTCGGGGACGTAGATCTCGATGCGGTAGTGGAAGTCGAAGAGCTGCTCGGTGCGCTGGCGCTCCCACACGAGCGGGTCGAACGGCGACAGCAGGGCGCGGGCCCGCACCTTGCGGGGCAGGGCGGCGTCGCGGTGCAGGTAGGCCTGCCGGGCCCAGCCCTCGACGCGCACCGGCAGCAGCTCGCCGGACTCCACGAGCGTGGCCAGCGCCGGCTTGGTGAGCTCGGGCCGCATCCGGAAGTAGTCGCGCAGGTCGTACTCGGTGCCGACGCCGTGCGCCACCGCCGCCCGGCGCAGCAGCTCGACCGAGGCCTCCTCGACGGTCGGCTCCGGCGCCTCGAGGTGCGCGCGCGGGATCACCCGCTCGGGGAGGTCGTAGAGCCGCTCGAAGGCGCTGTTGCGCCCGGAGACGGCGAGCCGGCCCGCCGCGAAGAGGTACTCCATGACCTTCTTGGTGTCCGACCAGTTCCAGCCCCAGTGCTCCTTCGCGCGGGGCAGCCCGTCGTCGAGGTCGCGGGCGGTGGACGGGCCGCGCTCGGTGACCTCGGCGATGATCGAGTCGACCAGCTCGGGCTTGTGCCGGATCGCCTGCCACTCGTGGCCGCGCGCCTCGTAGGCCCGCATGCGGTGCCGCATGTGCGGCCACAGCTCGACGGGCATGAACGCCGCGACGTGCGCCCAGTACTCCACGATCTTGCGCGGCGGCCGCTCCGCGGCCCGGTGCAGCAGGCCGGGGTCGTAGGGGCCCATCCGCGAGAACAGCGGCATGTAGTGGGCGCGCGCGAGCACGTTGACCGAGTCGATCTGCAGCACCGCGGTGCGCGAGAGCGTGCGCGCGAACGTGCGCATGGTGGGCACGGTGTGCCGCGGGTCGCGGAACCCCTGGGCGACCAGGGCCACCCGCCGGGCCTGCGCCCGCGACAGCGTGGGGGCGGCGGTCATGGGCACATCATGCCCGGCACCACCGACACCTACCCCGCA
>DASTGV010000174.1:0-16816 GCA_035718765.1 Nocardioidaceae bacterium | reverse complement strand
TTCGCCGACCGCCACGGCCGCCCGGCCCCGATCATCGAGGTCTCCGGGCGCACCTACCCCGTCGAGATCCGCTACCGGCCGCTGGTCGAGGAGGCCTACGACGACGAGGAGGGGGAGACCGTCGTCCGGGACCAGACCGAGGCGATCGTCGACGCGGTGCGGGAGCTCACCGCCGAGGGGCCCGGCGACATCCTCGTGTTCCTGCCCGGCGAGCGCGAGATCCGGGACACCGCCGACGTGCTGTCGAGGCTCACCACCCGCCCGGCGGACGCGTTCGACGTGGTGCCGCTGTACGCCCGGCTGTCCTCGGCCGAGCAGCACAAGGTCTTCGAGCGGCACAGCCGGCGCCGGGTGGTGCTGGCCACCAACGTGGCCGAGACCTCGCTGACGGTGCCGGGGATCCGGTACGTCGTCGACGCCGGCCTCGCGCGGATCTCGCGGTACTCCCTGCGCACCAAGGTGCAGCGGCTCCCGATCGAGCCGGTCAGCCAGGCCTCGGCGAACCAGCGGTCCGGCCGGTGCGGACGCGTCGAGGCGGGCATCGCGATCCGGCTCTACAGCGAGGAGGACTACGAGTCCCGCCCGGCCTTCACCGACCCGGAGATCCTGCGCACCAACCTCGCGTCGGTGATCCTGCAGATGACCGCGCTCGGGCTCGGCGACGTGGCGCGCTTCCCGTTCGTCGACCCGCCGGACCGGCGCAACGTCACCGCGGGCGTGCAGCTGCTCGAGGAGCTCGGCGCGCTGCGGGAGGGACGGCTCACGCCGCTCGGGCGCCAGCTCGTCGCGCTCCCGGTCGACCCGCGGCTGGCCCGGATGGTGGTGGAGGCCGACCGGCGCGGCTGCCTGCGCGAGGTGCTCGTGATCTCCGCGGCGCTGTCGTTGCAGGACCCGCGCGAGCGGCCGGCCGACCAGCAGGCGCAGGCCGACCAGAAGCACGCTCGCTTCAAGGACGAGACGTCGGACTTCCTGACCTGGCTGAACCTGTGGCACTACGTGCGTGGCCAGCAGAAGGAGCTGTCGTCGAGCGCGTTCCGCCGGATGTGCCGCGCGGAGTACCTCAACTACCTGCGCATCCGGGAGTGGCAGGAGCTCGAGGCGCAGCTGCGGCAGGTCGCCAAGCAGCTGAAGCTGGAGGTCGGCCGGCCCGCCGACCAGCCCGACGCCGACGGCATCCACCAGTCCCTGCTGGCCGGGCTGCTCTCGCACGTCGGGCTGCGTGACCCGGACAAGCGCGACTACCTCGGCGCCCGCAACGCCCGGTTCTCGATCTTCCCGGGCTCCGGGCTGTTCCGGAAGCAGCCCCAGTTCGTGATGTCCGCCGAGCTGGTCGAGACCTCCCGGCTCTACGCGCGGGTCAACGCCGCCATCAAGCCCGAGTGGGCCGAGGAGCTCGGCGCGCACCTGGTGAAGCGGACCTACTCCGAGCCGCACTGGTCCAAGCGCCGGGCGGCGGTGATGGCCTACGAGCGGGTCACGTTGTACGGCGTCCCGCTGGCCGTCGAGCGGCTGGTGTCCTACGGGTCGGTCGACAAGCCGCTGGCCCGGGAGCTGTTCATCCGGCACGCCCTCGTCTACGGCGAGTGGCACACCCGGCAGCGGTTCATGGCCCGCAACCGCGAGCTGCTCGACGAGGTGGTCGAGCTCGAGCACCGGGCCCGCCGCCACGACATCCTGGTCGACGAGCACACCCTGTTCGACTTCTACGACGCCCGCGTCGGCGACGACGTGGTCTCGGGGGCGCACTTCGACACCTGGTGGAAGCAGGCCCGCCGCGAGGACCCGGAGCTGCTGACGTTCGACCCGGCGATGCTGGTCAACGAGACCGCCTCGACGGTCACCGAGGAGGCCTACCCCGACCAGTGGCGCGAGGGCGACCTCACCCTGCCGCTGAGCTACCAGTTCGAGCCGGGTGCCGCGCGCGACGGGGTGACGGTCGACGTACCGGTGGCGACGCTGAACCAGGTCGAGCCGTCCCCGTTCACCTGGCAGGTGCCGGGCCTGCGCCACGAGCTGGTCACCGCGCTGATCCGCTCTCTGCCCAAGCATCTGCGGGTGAGCTTCGTGCCTGCCCCGAACTACGCGAACGACTTCCTGGCCGCCGTGTCGCCCGGCGAGGAGCCGCTGCTGGACGCCCTGGAGCGGTTCCTGCGCGGCAGCACCGGCGTCGTCGTCCCGCGCGACGCCTGGGACTGGACGAAGGTCCCCGGCCACCTGCGGCCGACGTTCCGGGTGAAGGGCGAGGACGGCTCCGTGGTCGCGGAGGGCAAGGACCTCGACGCCCTCAAGGCGCCGCTGCGGCCGAAGTTCGCCGAGGCGATGGCCGAGGCCGCCTCGGACTCGGGGCTCGACGTGACCGGCGAGAAGACCTGGACGTTCGGCACGATCGAGCGGACCTTCACCCAGACCCGGGCCGGGCACGAGGTGCGCGGCTTCCCGGCCCTGGTCGACGAGGGCACCACCGTCGGGCTGCGGGTGTTCGGCTCCGCCGCCGAGCAGCAGGCCTCGCACCGCCGCGGCCTACGCCGGCTGCTGGTGCTCGCGCTGCCCTCCCCGGCCCGCGCGATCGCCGACAGCCTCTCCAACGCCGACAAGCTCGGGCTGGCCGGCGCGCCGTACCCGTCCGTGCCGGCGCTCCTCGACGACTGCGTGGTGGCCGCGGTGGATGCGCTCGTGGAGCGACACGGGCCGGCCTGGGACGAGCAGGCGTACGACGGGCTGCTGGCCGCCGTGCGCCCCGACCTCGCGGACACCACCCGCCTCGTCGTGCACGACGTCATCCGGACGCTCGCGGTGTGGCGCGACGTCGACAAGGCGCTCAGCGGCTCGGCCGACCTGCCGCTGCTGCCGGCGCTCGCGGACATGAAGGCGCAGGTCGGCCGGCTCGTGCACCGCGGCTTCGTCTCCGACGTCGGCGCCGCCCAGCTGCGGCACCTGCCGCGCTACCTCGGGGCCGTGCTCACCCGGCGCGAGCGGCTCGCCGCCTCGCTCGGCAAGGACCGGCTGCTGATGGACCAGGTCGCCCACCTGCAGGAGGCCTACCTGCACCGTCTCGACGCCCTCCCGGACGACCGGCCGCCCAGCGCCGGGCTGGTCGCCGTGCGCTGGATGCTCGAGGAGTACCGCGTCTCGCTGTGGGACCAGGCCCGCGGCACGGCCCAGCCCGTCTCCGACACCCGGATCCGCAAGGCGCTCGACGCCCTCTGACCCCGGCCGACCCGGGGGTGCTCAGAGCGCGTGGTGCTCGCGGGCCGCCGCGACGACCGCGTCGAACACGGTCCGGTCGAGCGCGGCGCCCTCGCGGCGGACCTCGGAGGCCGCCATCCGCAGCAGCCGGTCGAGCCGCACCTCGCTGTCGCGCCGCTCCCGGTCCCAGTCGCCGCTGCCGACGTCCATCCAGTAGCGGCCGTGGCGCGCCTCGTCCTCGGCGTCGCGGTCGTGGTCCTTGCTGGTCAGCTGCAGCCCCAGCAGGTCGTCGCCGTCCCGCCCGACCAGCAGCACCGGGCGGTCCTTGCCCTGGGCCGGGTCGTCCTCGTAGGCGACCCACGCCCAGACCACCTCGCCCGGGTCCGGCTCGCCGTCGGGGTTCGGTTCGTAGGACGTGTCCATGGCGATCACCCTAGGGTCCTGGCATGAGCCGAGTGCGCGTCGCGACGTACAACCTGTACCTCGGCGCCGACCTGTCGCTGCTGTTCGGCGTCTCCGACCTCGCCGGGCTGGCGGAGCAGGTCGCGGTGGTCCGTGCGCAGCTCGACGCGACCCGGTTCGCGGAGCGGGCCGCGGCGGTGGCCGCGCTGCTGGCCCGCGAGCGGCCCGACCTGGTCGGGCTCCAGGAGGTGTCCCGCTGGGTGAGCACCGGCCCGGACGGCGTCGAGCAGGTGCTGGCCGACTTCCTGCCGACGCTGCTCGACGCGCTCGCGGCGGTCGGGTGCCCCTACGACGCGCACGCGCGCAGTGCCGCCTTCGGCGGCTCGATGCCGGTCTCGGGGACGGAGCAGGTGGCCCTGGCCGGCGCGAACGTCACGCTGGTCCGGCGCGGCGGACCGGTCCGGGTGCTCGGTGAGGCGACCGGCCCCTTCCGGGCGGGCCACCGGGTGGTGACCGGCATCGACGGCGTGACCTTCCCGATCCGGCGGGGCTGGGGCCGGGTGGACGTGCGCGTGGACGGCCGGCCGCTGCGGTTCGTGAACACCCACACCGAGGCGTGGGACGGCCCGGTCCGCGACGCCCAGCGCGACGAGGTGCTCGCCGCGACGGCGGACGTCGACGTACCCGTCGTGCTCGTCGGGGACCTCAACGCCGGACCGGAGGCGGTGGGCATGCCCGGGGGCTGGACCGACGCCTGGACCCGGGGGACCGGGGACGGGTTCACCAACGGCCAGGGCGCCGACCTGGCCAACGAGACGAGCACGCTGCACGAGCGGATCGACTACGTGTGGGTGCGCGACGCCGAGGTGCTGTCCGCCTGGGTGGTGGGCGACCGCCCCGAGGACCGCACCACGCCGCACCGGCTGTGGCCCTCCGACCACGCCGGCGTCGTCGCGGACCTGGACCTCTGAGCCGTCAGTCGGTCGGGCGCCGGCGCAGCGCCTTGGTGTCGCCGCGGCGCTTCTTGCCGGCCAGCCGCCGCTCCTGCGAGCCGCGGGTGGGCTTCGTGGGCCGCCGTGGCCGGGCCGGGGGAGCGCCGGCCTCGGTGAGCAGGTCGGCCAGCCGGGCCCGGGCTGCCTCCCGGTTGCGGTGCTGGGAGCGGTACTCCGACGCCGCGACGGTCAGCACCCCGTCCACGAGCCGGTGGGCGAGCCGGGCGAGCATCCGCTCGCGCAGCACGTCCGGCAGCGCCGCGGAGCGGCGGACGTCGAAGCTCAGCTCGACGCGCGAGTCGGCGGTGTTCACCGACTGCCCGCCGGGACCGCTCGACCGGCTGAACCGCCAGCCGAGCTCGCCCGCCGGGATCTCCACGCCGCGCACCACGAGCGGGCCCGTCACGGCAGGCCGTCCTGCGGCTGGGCGCCCCGACCGGCGACGCACCGGGCGGCCGCCCGCATCGCGAGGTCGGCGCCACCGACCAGGTACCCGGCCGCGAGCGCGTCCCCGGCCCCGGTGACGTCGACGACGGGGCCCGGCTCGGGCGGCCGCTCGTCCCGCTCGTCCTGCTCTTCGAAGGTCGCCCCGCGGGACCCGTGCTTGAGGACGAGCGTGGTGGACGCGCCGACCCCGAACGCGCCCGCGCTGCTGGCCCACTCGGCGTCGGTCGCGAACACCACCGACGGGCGGAGCGCGGCGCACAACGCGGAGAACGCGTCGGCGCCGAACTCTTCGACCATCGCGGCCGACGACAGGTCGACCGCGGTCCGGGTGCCGTGGGCCCGGGCCACCGCGGCCGTCTCCACGACCCGCTGCGGGTCGGGGGTGCGCAGCAGCGCGTAGCCGGAGACGAACAGCCAGTCGGCCCCCTCGAGCCAGGCCCCCGACCGGACCTCGTCCAGCCAGGCCAGGTCACCCGGGTCGGAGGCCATCGACCGGGTGCCGCCCGACACCAGCGAGACCACGGCCCCCGGCCGCCCGGTCGCCGACCCCCACACCTCCACGCCGCGGGCGGTGAGCGCCTCCTCGACGAGGTGACCGGGGCCGCTGCCGGACCGCGGGCCGAACACCCGCGCCCGGCCGCCGAGGGCCGCCACCCAGGTGGCCACGTTGGCGGCCTGGCCGCCGGCCGCGAACGTGATCCGGGCCGGGGTGTCGTCGTCGGTGACCAGCGCTCCGGACGTCTCGACGATCACGTCCAGCAGCACGTCTCCCAGGCACGCGACCAGCACGCCCTCGCCCTCCGCCCATCGGTCATCGGTCTCGTCGGCCGTCGTGCAGAATCCCCCCATGACGACACGGGCGCCCGCACTCTCCCTCGTCCTCTCCGACGAGGTGTCCGACGCTATTGCATCAGGCCGCGGGGTCGTCGCCCTGGAGTCCACGATCATCAGCCACGGGCTGCCCACCGAGACCAGTGCCCGCACCGCGCGCGAGATCGAGGCCGCCGTACGGCGCGCCGGGGCGGTGCCGGCGACGGTCGCGGTCGTCGACGGGGCGGTCCGGGTCGGTCTCACCGACGACGCGCTGGTCCGGGTCGCGGAGGAGGACGGGGTCGTCAAGACCAGCGTGCGCGACCTCGGGCCGGTGCTCGCCAAGGGCCTCACGGGCGCGACCACGGTCGCGGCCACGTCCTACGTGGCGCACCTGGCCGGTATCCGGGTCTTCGCCACCGGCGGGCTGGGCGGCGTGCACCGCGGCGCCCGGGACACCTGGGACGAGTCCGCCGACCTCGCGGCGCTGGCCGCCGCGCCGGTGACGGTGGTGTGCGCGGGGGTGAAGTCGATCCTGGACACCGCCGCCACGCTCGAGCGTCTCGAGTCGCTGTCGGTGCCGGTGCTGGGCTACCGCACGGACACGTTGCCCGGCTTCTACGTCCGGGACGCCGGGCTGCCCGTGCCGTGGCGGGTGGACTCGGCCGCGGAGGTGGCGGCGGTGATGCGAGCCCGCGCGGCGCTGCGGCTGCCGCAGGGCCTGGTCGTCGCCCAGCCGGTCGCGGCGGCCGACGAGATGGACCGCGACCTGCACGACCGCACGCTCGCCGAGGGGCTGGCGGAGGTCGGACGGCGCGGGGTGGTCGGCAAGGACGTCACGCCGTTCCTGCTGGCGTGGTTCCACGAGCACACCGGCGGCGCGAGCCTGGCCGCGAACGTGGCCCTGGTGCTGGCGAACGCGGAGCTGGCCGCGGCGATCGCCACGGCCAGCTCTCGAAGCTAGTGCGCCGGACCGGGAGCGCCTCACGGCGCGTGGCCGCTCGTAGCGGCTTATTTTGGGACCCGGGGCTGCCACGGCCCGGCGCGCTCACCATTGTACAAAACGGCCAAGCCGCCGGCAGGAAGACGGGCGCTCAGGCCAGGAGGCCGTCGATCTCCAGCCGGCCGGCGTGCTCGAGCTGCTCGGCCATGGTGAGCAGCCGGGAGGCCGACAGGTCCGAGTCGTAGGGCGTCGAGGCGTGGCTCGCGCCCACGTGGGCCCGGCCCGCGGCGACCACGCGCGCGAACGCTGCCGCCCGGAACAGGGTGTCCGCGAAGTCGCCCTGGACCACGCCCTGGAGCACCTGGTCGGCGAGCCGGCGGACCTCGTCCGGGCCGGGCGGGTCGACCACCCCGGCCACGACTTCGTGCACCGGCGTGTGGGCGCGGCCCGCGTCGAACTCGCGCGCTGCGGCGGCCGGGTCGGCGTGCACCCAGGCGCGCAGCAGGTACAGCCGCCACAGGCTGCCGGCCAGCGAGTCGGCGGGGGAGCCGGACCACAGGTCGGCCAGCGTGTCCAGCCCCTCGGCCTCGGCCAGGTGCACCACCCGCGCGACCACCGCCTCGTCGTCGGTGCCGTGCGCGCCGCGGACCAGCAGCGTGGCGCAGCGGTCGGCCGCCTCGGTGCGCGCGGCGGGGTCGACGTCGCCGGTGATGGCCTCGAAGTGGCCGGCACCCGGCAGCATCGGTCGGTGGTGGGGACGCTCAGACATCGCCGACCAGCCTACGACCGGGCGTCACAGGCGGGGCGGGGGCAGGGCGTCGGTGGCCTCCAGCACGTCCATGCCGGTCACCTGGAGCAGGTCCACCACGATCGAGCGGATCTGCGCGAGCACCACGTCCGCGGACAGGTCGGCGACCCGTTCGACCTGCGCGGTGCCCTCGCCGATGCGCAGCAGCCCGCGGCGTACGTCGGAGGTCGGCCCGTGCGGGTCCGCGAGGGAGTGCCCCGCGGCCAGCTCGTCGGCCATCTCGTCCACGACGTCCGCGAGGTCCACGCACAGCAGGACGTACGCGTGCGGCAGCTGCTGGTGGTGGTAGCTGGTCAGCGCCATCCGCCGCACCAGCACTCGGGTGTTGCGCAGTGCCCGGTCGAGGGGCTCGACCAGCTCGACCATCCGGCGGACGTGCCCCACGTGCCGTCGCCGGAACGGCGAGGACGCCAGCACCGACAGCCCCTCGTCGGCGGCGTCCTGGAGCTCGCGGATGAGCCGGTCGGTGTTGCGGGCGCCCGCGAGCACCTCCAGCCCCGCCTCCACGTCGCCCTCGTCGGCGCTGCGTGCCCCGGCCCGCAGCAGCTCCGCGATCCGGCGTACGACGAGCGCGGCCTCCTCGCGGGGCCGGCGCAGGGGCGCACGGGGCACGACGGCCGCCGCCACCAGGGCCACGGCACCGCCGATCAGCGCGTCCAGCCACCGGGTCAGGGCGTACCCGGGGGCGGCGGCGAAGGTCACCACCACGATGCCCTGCACCGCCGCCTGGGTGACGAACAGCGTGCCCGCGTTGAGCAGCAGCGTGATCGTCATCGCCAGCGCGACCAGGATCGTGACCTGCCAGGGCCCGGTGCCGATCAGGAGCAGCAGCAGGTCGGCCAGGAACACCCCGACGGCCACACCCAGCGTCACCTCGACCACCCGGCGCAGCCGCTGGCCGTAGGACGTGCCGAGGCAGATCACCGCGACGATCGGGGCGAAGAAGGGACGCGGGTGCCCGATCACGTCGTTGGCCAGCCACCACGCGACCCCGGCGGCGACCGCGCACTGGCCGATGTGCCAGCTCTTGCTGCGCAGCCGGGCCCGGCGTGCCCGGAACGACACCCGACCGCGGTCCCAGACGCGCTCCCGGAGGCTGTCGATGCGGCCGGCGTCGCTCACGGCACGACGCTACACAGGTCGGGGGTCCGGCCGGGGTCAGCCGAGCTTGCCGGCCGCGCGCTGCACCGCCGCGACCATCGGCTCGTGACCGGCCTTGTAGTCGTAGTCCTGCCCGACGTTGCGCAGCTTCAGCATCGCGATGCGGTTCCCCACGACGGCCAGGCCCTGGGCGTCGAACAGCGCCTCGTCCGGGCTCGTCCCCGGCGGACGGTAGGTGAGGAGGTACCAGCCGCCCGTGCCGCCGTCGGCCTGCACGCTCTGGAGCTCGCCGACGTGCGGGTCCTTGCCGGGCAGCCGGTCGGCGCACTGCCGGCGCCATGCCTTCAGCACCGCGAACGCCCGCTGCGCCGTGGTCGAGTCGGGGAACTCGGCGACCAGCTCCCCGGCCGGGTCCGGTGCGTCGCCCTGGGCGGGCTTCGCCGGACGGTAGTCGCGGACCGCGACGGAGGTGGCCCCGATCGAGGTGGTCGCGAACCGCTGGCAGGTCCCGAACAGCGCGCGCCCCTCACGGGTGCGGGTGCCGCCGGCGACCCAGTGGTACTGCTCGTTGAAGCCCGGCAGCTCGTCGGCGGACAGCAGCCGTGCGGTGAGCGCGCCGGTCGGTGCGGACGACGGGGTCGGTGCGGACGACGCGGTCGGTGCCGCCGAGGTGGTGGTCTCGGTGGGCTCCGGCGTCGCCGAGCTCGCCTGGGTCTCCGGTGTCGTGGGGCTGCTCGGCGTGACCGCGGTGGCCCGCGTCGGTGCCGGCTCGTCGGCGGTTCGCTGCGGCTGCTCGGCGCACCCGGCGAGCCCCAGGGCGCCGGTGAGGGCGAGCGTCACGACGGCCGTGGCCGCACGGGTAGGTCGTGCGAGAGCACGGCTGCGGGTCACGGTCTTCCTCACTGTCTCGGGCGGGCCAGACCAGCGTAGGGTGGGGCGCTCCGACTCCCTGACACCTGCCGTGGCGTGTCCCCGGATACGGTGTCCGCAGTCGTCTCGACGCCCCAACCCAGTCACGCGAGGAGGACCCAGTGGTGTCCGCACGGCCACGACGGGCCCGTCGCCTCCGTGTCGCCGCGCCGGTGCTGGCCACGCTGGCCTGTCTGGGTGCGGCCGCCTGCACGTCCCAGCCGGGCGGATCCGCCTCGCCGACGGCCGGTGCCACGTCCGCCCCGACGTCGGCCTCGACCAGCAGCGGGCCGGTGACGCTCAGGTTCGCGGTGTACGGCGAGCCGCCCGTGGTCGCGGCGTACCGGAGGCTGGCCGCCACCTGGAACTCCCGCCACCCCGACATCACGGTCAGGGTCGAGGCGGTCGCGGACGCGGTCACCTCCGACGACAGGGTCGACCGGGCCTTCGACGCCGGGCACCCACCGGACCTGTTCCTCACGCGGCAGACCACGCTGCCCGAGCTGAAGGCCGACGACCGGGTCCAGCCGGTCGACCAGCTCCTCGAGCAGCGCGGGGTGCAGTTCGGCGACAGCTACCAGCGGCTCGGCCTGGAGGGCTTCGCCGGCGACGCGGCCCTGCAGTGCATGCCCAACGAGGTCTCGCCCTACGTCGTCTTCTACAACAAGCGCCTGATCGTGCCGCGCACCTTCGGCCAGCCCGGCGAGCAGCCCCCGAGCCCCGACCGCGGCTGGACCTGGGAGCAGTTCGTGGCGGCCGCCCGGGCCGGCTCGCAGGGCGGCGTCAAGGGCGTCTACCTCCCGCCCCGGCTGACGACGCTGCTGCCGCTGGTCCGGTCGGCGGGCGCGGACCTGGTCGACGACCCGCGCAACCCGACGACCACGACCTTCGCCGAGAAGGACACCCGCACGGCGCTCGAGGACATCCTCACGGTCGCCCGCGACCCGTCGATCAACCTCACCGCCCGGCAGCTCGCCCGTCAGGACGCCGTCACCCGCTTCGAGAACGGCCGGCTGGCGATGATGGTCGGCACCCGCTCGCTGGTGCCGCGGCTGCGCGCCAAGCCCGACCTGCGCTTCGACGTGTTCCCGCTGCCCAGCCTGGGCCGGTCGCGCACGGTCGCTGAGATGACCGGTTACTGCCTCGCCAAGGGGTCGCAGCACGTCCCCCAGGCCGCCGACTTCCTGGCCTGGGCCAGCGGCGACCGGGGCTCGAAGATCCTCGCCGGCTCGGGGGGTGTCGTGCCCGCGAACATCGCGGCCCTGCACTCCCCGCAGTTCACCGAGCCGGGCGAGTTCCCCCGCAACAGCGAGGTCTTCGACGAGGTCATCCGGCGGGCGGATGCCCTGCCGAGCTCGACGCACTGGCCGGACGTGGTCAGCCAGACGCAGCCGTTCGTCGACCGCCTGTTCTACGCGCCGGTGCTCAACCTCGACACCCTGCTGCCCCACATCGACGAGGTGTCCGCGCGGCTGCTCGCGCTGCCCACGCCGTCGCCCTCGCCCAGCTCCTGAGCGGCCGCGGTCAGGAGGAGGTGGGCGCCTTCGCGGTCGTGATCGCCTCGGTGAGCGGCCCCCGGGCCAGCTCCACCTGCCACGGGCGGGCCCCGAGCGCGGTCAGCCGGGCCGCCACCAGGTCCGAGAGGTCGTCTCCGTCGGCGGACTGCGGCGGCTCCCACATGACCCGGCGCACGTAGTCGGGGGTCAGCAGGTTCTCCACCGGCAGGTCGTGCTCCTCGGCGAGCGCCTTCAGCGTGGTGCGGGCCTTGGTCAGCCGTGCTGCGGCCACCGGGTCCCGGTCCGCCCACGCGCGCGGCGGCGGCGGTCCGTCGTACCGGGCCGCGACCGGGGGGAGCTCCTCCTCCGGCAGCGACCGGGCCACCCGCAGCGCCTCGACCCACTGGTGGGCGTAGCGCTCGGCCCCGCGTCCGCGGAACCCTCTCACCGCCAGCAGCGCCGCCTTGTCGCGCGGCAGCGCGTTCGCGGCCTCCACGATGGCGGAGTCGGGGATGATCCGCCCGGGCGTGACGTCGCGGCGCGCGGCGATCGCGTCGCGGGTCTCCCAGAGCTCGCGTACGGCGGCCAGGGCGCGCCGGCCACGGGCGCGGTGCATGCCGGAGGTGCGGCGCCACGGGTCCTGCCGCGGGCCCGCCGGCTCGGCGGTCACCAGGTGGGTGAACTCCTGGCGGGCCCACTCGGCCTTGCCGGTCTCCTCGAGCTCGCGGCCGAGGGCCTCGCGCAGCTCGAGCAGTGCCTCGACGTCGAGGGCGGCGTACTCCAGCCACGGCTCCGGCAACGGCCGCGTCGACCAGTCGACCGCGGAGTGCTCCTTGCGCAGGCTGCGTCCCACGACCGTCTCGACCAGCGTGGCCAGCCCGACCCGCGGGTAGCCGAGCAGCCGGCCCGCCAGCTCGGTGTCGAACAGCGTCTTCGGTCGCAGCCCGACCTCGGCCAGGCAGGACAGGTCCTGGGTGGCCGCGTGCAGGATCCACTCGGCGTCGCCGAGCGCCTCGTGGAGCGCGTTCAGGTCGTCGAACGCGGTCGGGTCCACCAGCGCGGTGCCGGCGCCCTCGCGGCGCAGCTGCACGAGGTAGGCGCGCGCGGAGTAGCGGTAGCCGGACGCCCGCTCGGCGTCGATGGCCACCGGCCCGGTCCCGCCGGCGAACGCCTCGATGGTCCGCTCGTAGGCCTGTGGGGTGTCGACGACGGGGGGCAGGCCGTCCCGCAGCTCGAGCAGCGGAGCCGGCGCGGGCGCCTCCGCGACGGCAGCCTCCGCGCCGTCGTCCGTCTCGGGGGACAGGGTCTCCCGCTGCGCAGGGCTCTCGGTGGGACGGCCCATCAGCCTCGGCCGCGCTGTCCGCGGCGGCTCGGCATCGTCGCAACCCCGTCGGGCACCGGGGGCAGCCCCGACGCCGTGCACACCAGCTCGCCCCACGCCTCCGCGTGCGGGCCCAGGTCCAGCAGCCCGTCACCGGCGGGGTCGCTCACGGGCGTCCAAGAGGCGCGGATCTCCAGCTGGGCGCTCGGCTCCTCGCCGGCCATGCTGCCGAAGCTCTCCGAGGACACCTTGGTGACCGTGCCCGAGGGGGCGAGGTACACGGCGCCGTGCGCGGCCAGCGCCTCGACCAGCCAGGACCAGCCGACCTCGGCCAGCAGCGGGTCGTTGGCCATCTCCGGGTCGATCTCCGCGCGGGCGTAGGCAACGCAGCGGAACGTGCCCTCCCAGGCGTCGTTGCCGGCCGGGTCGTGCAGCAGCACGAGGCGTCCGGTGCCGACGTCCTCGCCGTCGACCGTCACGTCCGCGGAGAGCGCGGAGGCGTACGGCGCGATGCGCTGCGGCGCCGGCATCTCCTCGCAGAAGACCTCGGGGCGCAACCGGGCACCGCGCAGCTGTGCGACGGCTAGCCGGAACTCCTCCGGGAAGGCGGAGGCGTCCACACGAGGCTCTTGACGTGCGGCCATGAGGTCAGACTAAGCCGGAACCCGCGTGGTAAAGGCCCGACACGCGCTTCTCCGTCCGCGAGAGGCGGCTGAGAGGATGGGGGCGTGACGGCTGCTTCGGTTTCTGACCCCCGCGTGCGGGACTCGGCGTTCGTGCGCGCGGCCCGGGGGGAGGCGGTGCCGCACACCCCGGTGTGGTTCATGCGGCAGGCGGGCCGGTCGCTGCCGGAGTACCGCCGCGTCCGCGAGGGCGTCCCCATGCTCGAGTCGTGCATGCGGCCGGAGCTGACCGTGGAGATCACGCTGCAGCCCGTGCGCCGCTACGGCGTGGACGCGGCGATCTTCTTCTCCGACATCGTGCTGCCGCTGAAGGCGGTCGGGGTCGACCTGGACATCAAGCCGGGCGTCGGCCCGGTCGTGGAGAAGCCGGTGCAGACGCTGGCCGACGTCGCCGCGATCCCGGACCTGACGCCCGAGCACGTGCCGTTCGTCACCGAGTCGGTGCGCACCCTCGTCTCCGAGCTGGGCGCGACGCCGCTGATCGGGTTCGCGGGTGCGCCGTTCACGGTCGCGTCGTACCTCGTCGAGGGCGGGCCGTCCAAGGAGCACGCCCGCACCAAGGCGATGATGTTCGGCGCGCCGGACGTGTGGGACGCCCTGATGCGCAAGATCGCGTCGATCTCGGCGGCCTACCTCGCGGTCCAGGTCGACGCCGGCGCCTCCGCGGTGCAGCTGTTCGACTCCTGGGCCGGCGCGGTGTCGCCGGACGACTACCGGCGCTACGTGATGCCGTACTCCACCCAGGTGCTGGCCGCGGCCGGCGAGCTCGGCGTGCCGCGGATCCACTTCGGGGTCGGCACCGGCGAGCTGCTCGGCCTGATGGGGGAGGCGGGCGCCGACGTGGTGGGCGTCGACTGGCGGGTGCCGCTCGCGGAGGGCGTGCGGCGGGCCGGCGGCCGGGCCGTGCAGGGCAACCTCGACCCGTCCCTGGTGTTCGCCCCCACCGAGATGATGCTCGCCCGCGCCACCGAGGTCGTCGAGGCCGGTCGGGCCGCCCCCGGCCACATCTTCAACCTCGGCCACGGCGTGCTGCCCTCCACCGACCCCGACCAGCTCGCGCGGCTGACCGACCACGTGCACTCGCTCCGCTGACCCGTCACCTGGAAGGCAGTCTCACCGGCGTGTCGCACAGCAGGTGACGGCTCACCCCCGGGTACGTCGACCCCGCGCGAGCTCCGTGCCCAGCGCGTCGAGCCGCTGCTCCCAGAAGCCCCGGAACTGCTCCAGCCAGGCGTCGACCTCGCGCAGACCGGACGGGTCCACGGCGTAGATGCGACGGGTGCCGGCCGCGCGCACGTGCGCGAAGCCGCTGTCGCGGAGCACCCGCAGGTGCTGGGACACCGCCGGCTGGGAGATGCCGAACTCGCCGCCGACGACCTCGACGACCTCCCCGGAGGTGTGCTCGCCGGAGGCCAGCAGCTCCAGGATCCGCCGGCGGACCGGGTCGCCGAGCACGTCGAAGGCGTGCACCTCAGGGGTCCTCGGGAAGTGGCCGCCCCGTGTAGGCCGCGGTGGTGCGGGCCGCCGCGGCGCGGGCGGCCGCAGGGTCGTCACCGGCCGCGACCGCCGCGTCGCCCCAGGCCTCGCTGCTGCCGGCCAGGAAGGCGACACCCTCGTCGGAGGCGGTCCACGCGGCGGCTTCCGAGGGGTCGCGGAAGCCGCCGGTCGTCAGGTGCAGCAGCAGTCCGAGCAGCATCCCGTCCCAGCCGACGCCGGTCGCGCCGGGACCGAACTCGGCCCACCGCTCGGGCGTGACGTGCGCGGTGTGCCGGAGCTCCAGGGTGGTGTCGTCGCCGTTCGGGGTGAGCGTGACGGTGACCCACGAGACGTCGCCCCCGAACTCCCAGGTGACGGAGAACGAGTGCGGCGGGTCGCAGGTCTCGACGGTCCCGCCGGCGTTGCCCTCCAGCTGGTAGCGCCCGCCGAGCCGGAGGTCACCGGTGACCGGCAGGAACCACCGGGCGATCCGGTCCCGGTCGGTGAGGGCGTCCCAGACGTCCAGGGCCGGCACGGGGTAGGTCCGGGTCGCGGACAGCACCCGGGCCGGTGCCCCGTCACGCTCGGTGCTCTCGAGGGCGCGGGACACCGCGCCGACCTGGTCGAGGGGGTTGCTCATGCGTCACACAGTGCCAGGCCGCACTTATATAAGTCAATGCTTCTATGACGAGGCGGCCTCGGACGGGGGAGGGGAGACCCGGCGGCGACGCAGGAGCAGGCGGATGCCCAGCCACGCCGGCCCCCCGACGAGGAGCGCGGCCACCAGGAACGGCAGGACCGCCCCGAGCACGGTCACCCCGACGACCAGCACGTCGAGAAGCGCGTGCCAGCCCGCGTCGAGCCCGGCGAGGAACCCGGCGCCCTCGAGCGGGTCCGGTGGCGGCACGTACCGCTCCGGGGTCGACAGGTGCACGGTGATCGTGGACATCGAGGTCTGGTCGGCCAGGTAGGACTGCTGTGCCTTGAGCGACTGCAGCTCGGACTGCCGCTGGGTGATCTTCTCCTCGTAGGCGAGCAGATCCTTCACGTCCTTGGCGCTGCGCTGGAAGCGCTGCAGGTCGTCGAGGCTGTTCTGGAGCGTCTGGACGCGCTCGTCGACGTCGATCACCTGCGTGGTGACGTCCTTGCTGTTCTCGTCGGACGTCTGCAGCTTCCCCATCCTCATCAGCGCGCTCTTGGTCGCGGCGAACCTGTCCACCGGCACCCGCAGCACGAGCGTCGACTGCTCGACGCGGCCGTGCTCGTCGTTGCTGCTCTGCTCGCTGCCGATGGTCCCGCCGACCGCGACGAGCAGCGTGTCGATGTCGGCGCGCACCCGGCTCAGGTCCTTCGACGTGAGGGACACCTCGCCGGTGCGGATCACCGCCTTGGTGGTGACGACCGTCCGGCCGGCGCCCGGCGGGGCCGACTTCTCGGCGGTCCGGTCCTGGGCGCCGCTGGCCGGTGCGGCCATGCCGCCGGCGGACGAGCCGGAGTCGTTCGACGCCCCGCCCGAGCAGGCCGTGAGGCCCGCGAGTGCGACCAGGACACCGGCCGCCATCATCCGCTTGACAGTGCCGTTCCCCATGGCCAACCCCGTCTCTCCCCGACGGCCGGTCGGCCCGTCTCGTGCCACTGTGACGCAACCCATGGCAGCCCGGTTCCGCCCCGGTGGCGACCGTGACCAGGTCTTTGCCAATCTGTGACGTGTGACCCCGAAGCCTCCCCCTCCCGCCCCGCGCGTGGTCGTCGTCGGCGGGGGCATCGCCGGTCTGGCGGCCGGAGCCGCGGTCCGTCGTACGGCGCCCGGGGCGGAGGTCGTGGTCCTGGAGACCGCGGCCTCGGTCGGCGGCAAGCTCGCCCTGGCCGAGGTCGGCGGCGTGACCGTCGACGTGGGTGCGGAGGCGATGCTGTTCCGCCGGCCCGAGGCCGTGGAGCTCGCCCGCCGGTCCGGGCTCGGCGACCGGATCGTGCACCCCGCGACCACCACGGCGAACCTCTGGTCGCGCGGGCGCCTGCGGCCGATGCCGCGCACCCTGATGGGCGTGCCGGTGGACACCAGGCTCCTCGCGGACAGCGGCGTCATCTCGAAGTCCGGCCTGGCCCGGGTCGCCCTCGAGCGCGGGCTCCCGCCCACCCACCTGGACGGCCAGGACGTCAGCGTGGGCTGGCTGGTCGAGGAGCGGTTCGGCCGCGAGGTGGTCGACCGGCTCGTCGAGCCGCTGCTCGGCGGGGTGTACGC
>DASTGV010000173.1:0-4970 GCA_035718765.1 Nocardioidaceae bacterium | reverse complement strand
CCCTGGTGGTCGCCGTCTCCGGGCTCAACCTGTTCGTCGGTCCCGCGTTGGCGGTGGGTCTCGCGCTGCGGGTGACCCACGAGCACTGGGGTGCGCACACGCTCGGGGTGCTGGAGGCCTGCGTGGGTGCCGGCGCCGCTGCCGGTGCGATCGGCGCCGCCCGCTGGAACACCCCCCGGCCCGCGCTCGTCGGGTTCGCGATCCTGGTCGCCCAGGGCGCCGGCATCGCCGCGCTCGGGTTCGGGGGCAGGGTCTTCGTCGGCGCGGCCGCCGCTTTCGTGGGCGTCACGGCGGGTGCCGCGTCGACGTACATCTCCGCGCTGTTCGTGCTCACCGTGGACGAGACCTACCTCGGCCGGATGGGGTCGGTCACCTCGCTCGCCGACGACGGGCTGATGCCGCTCGCGATGGCGGGGTTCGGCGCCCTGGCCGGGCTCACCTCGGTCTCGACCGCGTGCCTGGTCGCAGGTGCGGCGATGTCCCTGCTCTGCGCGTGGACCGCGCGGCGGTTCGGCGGGTCCGGCTCCTAGGCCGTGTCTGTCAATGCTGCGGGCGCGGCCCCGCATCCCGCCCGACGGCGTTCTCACCGCTCGGCGCACCCCGCTGCGCTCTCGCGCCTCGGCTTGCCGGATCGGGCGCGGAGGCCACGCCCGCCATCACCCCATCATTTCCGGACACGACCTAGCCGGCCCGGCCCAGGGCCGCGAGCAGGCGGGTGCCCGGCGACGCGTGCGCGGGTACGTCGACCGGCTCGGCGAACCTGTGCGGGCGGTCACCGTCGCGCACGAGGAGCGGCACCACGTCGAGCAGCTCCCGCGCCAGCGCCGGTGGCAGCGGGCGGTCGACGCCGCAGGCCCGCGCCACGTCCCAGCCGTGCACGGCGATCTCGAGGGCGCCCGCCGCCGCGAGCAGGTCCGAGCGCAGCTCCCGGTCCGCGACCGGCACCGGGCCGGGCACGGGGTGGTGTGCCCAGGCCGCCAGCAGCGCGCAGGCCCGGCCCTTCAGCCGCTCGACGAGCTCGGCGCCGGGGTCGGTGCCGCGGACGGGCACCAGGTCGACGTACCCGATGGCGGCGGCCTCGGTGAACGCGGCGAGCGCGTCGTTCATGTGCCGCAGCAGCGCCAGCAGGTCCCAGCGGCTGCAGGGCGTCGGGGCGGTGAGGTCGACGTGCGCGACGAGCTGGAGCGAGGTGCGCGTGTAGCCGACGGCGCGCTCGAGCAGCTCCGGACCGGCCAGCCGGCCGGAGACCGGGTCGGGCGGTCCGGACGACGCCCACGAGGGGGGCGAGGACATCGCTCAGCCCGTGACGAGGGCCGGGTCGTAGCCGGCGGGGAGCGAGGCGGGCAGCCCGAACAGGTCGAACAGCGACTCGTCGAAGAACGCGCCGACGTGCTCGACGCCGTCCGGACCGATCGTCAGCACCTGCAGGTGGAACGGCGTGAACGTGCCGTCCGCACCGCGCATGTACAGGCCGAAGGCCGGCTGCCCGTTGGCGCGGGTGGCCACCATCCGCATGTCGTGCACGCCGCCCGGACACTGCGTGTCGATGAGCCGGCCGATGTTCTCGTTGCCCTGGTACCACCCGGTGAACGGCGGCATCTCCCAGATCGCGTCCCGGGTCAGCATCGCCACGATGGCGTCCACGTCCTTCTCCCAGAACGCCTGCACGTACCGGTCGAGCATCGCCTTCTGCTCCGGGGTGGGCTCGGAGACGGTGTCCTCGGTGAGGTGCGCCTTCTCGAGCGTCGCGTGCGCCCGCTGGAGCGCGCTGTTCACGGACGCGGTCGTGGTCTCCAGCGCCTGGGCCACCTCCGCCGCCTTCCACCGGAGCACGTCGCGCAGGATCAGCACCGCGCGCTGGCGGGCGGGCAGGTGCTGGAGCGCGGCGACGAAGGCCAGCCGGATCGTGTCGCGGTCGGTCACCACGGCCAGCGGGTCCGCGGCCGTGCCCTCGTCGAGCAGCGTGTCGGGGACCGGCTCCAGCCACGGGATCTCGCCGTTCTCCTCCAGCGGCGCGCCGGCGTCGGCCGACGGGGCGCCGAGACCGGCGGGCAGCGGCCGGCGGTCGCGCCCCTCGAGGGCGGTGAGGCAGACGTTCGTGGCGATCCGGTACAGCCAGGTGCGGACCGAGGAGCGGCCCTCGAAGCTGTGGTAGGCGCGCCACGCCCGCAGGTAGGTCTCCTGGACGAGGTCCTCGGCGTCGTGCACCGAGCCGGTCATCCGGTAGCAGTGCGCGAGCAGCTCGCGACGGTACGGGTCGGTGACCTGCGGGAAGTCCCGTTGCTCGGCCACCTGCGTAGCCGGCTGGGTACCCGTCTGGGGAACGGTCTGCGTCGCCATCGACAGCCTCCTCCGTGGACCGCGCCCAGCCTAGTTGCGGGCGCGCCTCATGGGTACCGACCGGACGGCGACCCGGAACTCATCGGTCGGCGGCGATCTGCTTTGACCGGCAAGTGTGACGCATGGTGCGATCGGGGCGTGAAGCGCACGGGGACCCTGGCCACCGCCCGCCTGGCCGCACCCGCGGTCCTGATCCTGGCGGTCACCGGCTGCACCGGGGGTCCCGAGGGCGAGTCCGCCCAGGACGCGGCGGGGAGGCTGGCGGCCGCTCTCACGGCGGGCAGGCTCAGCGCGCTCTCCTTCACCGGCGGGACGCCGCAGCAGGCCCAGAGCCTGTGGGTGAAGGCCACCGACGGGCTCGGTGACTCCAAGCCGCGTGTCGAGGTCGCCAAGGTGGCCGAGGGCGCGGACGGCAAGCCGTCCACGGTGACGCTGTCCTACGTCTGGCGGCTGGCCGGCAGCAGCGAGCCGTGGACCTACCAGACGACCGCGAAGCTGAGCCGGGCCACGGACGGCGCCTCGTGGCGGGTCCGGCTCGACCCGGCGCTCGTCTACCCCGACCTCGGCCAGGGCGGGAAGCTGGAGCTGACCAGCGTGCCGGCGAAGCGCGCCGACATCACCGGTGCGGGCGGCGCCACGCTGGTCACCGAGCGGCCCGTGCTCCGCGTCGGGATCGACAAGGCCCAGGTGGGCGCCGCCCAGCAGCAGGCGTCGGCCCGGTCGCTGGCCCGGGCGCTCGACATCGACCCGGCGGCGTACGCCGCACGCGTGAAGGCCGCCGGCGCCAAGGCGTTCGTGGAGGGCCTCGTGCTGCGGGCCGGCTCCCCGGAGGCGGACGCGGCGGTCCGGGCGGCCGGGGCGGTCACCGGCGGCGGGGTCGTGCGCGACACGCTGCCGCTCGCGCCGACCCGTGAGTTAGCCCGGCCGGTGCTCGGCACCGTCGGTCCGGTGACCGCCGAGATCGTCAAGGAGTCCGGGGGCGCGTACCGGGCCGGGGACGAGGCGGGGCTCTCCGGCCTCGAGCAGCGGTACGACGAGCGGCTGCGCGGCACACCGGGCGCCACGGTGCAGGCCGTCGACGCGAAGGGCACGGCCCGGCAGGTGTTCTCGGTCGACCCCCAGCCCGGCGACCCGCTCGCCACCACGATCGACCCGAGGCTGCAGTCGCTGGCGGAACGGGTGCTGGCCGGCGTACGCCCCGCCAGCGCGATCGTCGCGATCCGGCCCTCGACCGGCGACCTCCTGGCAGTGGCGAGCGGGGCCGGAGGCGGCGGCCTGTCGACGGCGACCGTGGGCCGCTACGCACCCGGGTCGACGTTCAAGGTGGTCAGCAGCCTGGCCCTGCTGCGCAAGGGGGTCGGACCGGACTCGACGATGTACTGCCCCCGCAGCGTCGTGGTCGACGGAAAGAAGTTCGAGAACTACGACGACTACCCGGCCGGCGGGATCGGCCGCATCCCCCTGAGCACGGCCGTGGCCAACTCCTGCAACACCGCGTTCATCGGCGAGCGGGAGACCGTCAGCCAGCCGGCGCTGGCCGACGCGGCGGCCGCGCTCGGGCTCGGCGTCGACCACGACCTCGGCTTCCCGGCCTACTTCGGCTCGGTCCCGGCCACCGACGCGGAGGCCGGGTCCGAGACCGGCCACGCCGCCTCGCTCATCGGCCAGGGCCGGGTCACCGCCTCCCCGATGGCGATGGCCGCCGTGGCCGCCTCGGTCGCCAAGGGCTCCGTCGTCGTGCCGAGGCTGCTGCCGGACCAGCCCACCGACGCCACCGCGCCCGCGAAGCCGCTCACCGCGACCGAGGCACGTCAGCTCCGGGGGCTGATGCGGGGCGTGGTGACCCGGGGGAGCGGCCGGTTCCTGGCGAGCGTGCCCGGCGCCCCGGTGCTCGCCAAGACCGGCACCGCCGAGTTCGGCAGCAAGGAGCCGCTCCAGACCCACGCCTGGATGATCGCCGTGCACGGCGACCTGGCCGTGGCGGTCTTCGTGGACGTCGGTGCGTCCGGCTCCGGCACCGCCGGCCCGCTGCTGGACCGGTTCCTGCGCGGCGCCTCCTGAGCGGCACACCCCCGCCGAAACAACGCCAGGGGTGTGCCCGTTCTCCTAGGGCTGTCCGGCCCGCCGGACCCGCCCCGCCGGTCAGCCGATCTTCACGACCTGGGTGCCGCCGGCGAAGTTGTCGTGCCAGCCCTGGCGGGTCGGGGAGCTGTTGATCGTCACCGCGATCACGATGACGATCGCCAGCTCGGCCAGCCCGCCGATGATCCCGCCGATGATCGGGATGACGCCGAGGATGCCGAGGGCGACCCAGGCGTTGCGCTTGAGGGCCTCCTGGGTGGTCGGGGTCGACCCGCCAGGCCCCTGGGTCCGCAGCTTGAGCAGCATCTTGCCGATCGTCTGGCCGTTGCGGGACTCCATCAGCGTGAAGTAGCCGAGGTAGAGCACGGCCGTGATCACCGAGGAGACCGCGCCCGCGGCGAAGGTGCGGCCCGTCCCGAACCCGAAGCCGTTCCCGCCGCTGAGCCCGAACGCGCCGACCACCACGATCGCGGCGATGATCCCGTTGACGTCGGCGAGCAGGACGAAGTCGATCAGCCGGGCGAGGAAACGCATCAGCAGGTCGGCCG
>DASTGV010000172.1:0-10044 GCA_035718765.1 Nocardioidaceae bacterium | reverse complement strand
CATGATGATGACGGTGTTCTTGAAGTCCACGACCCGGCCCTGGGAGTCGGTCAGGCGACCCTCCTCCAGGATCTGCAGCAGCGAGTTGAAGATGTCCGGGTGCGCCTTCTCGACCTCGTCGAACAGCACGACCGAGAACGGCTTGCGCCGCACCTTCTCGGTGAGCTGGCCGCCCTCCTCGTAGCCGACGTAGCCGGGAGGCGAGCCGAACAGCCGCGAGACGGTGTGCTTCTCGGAGAACTCCGACATGTCGAGCTGGATGAGCGCGTCCTCGTCGCCGAAGAGGAACTCCGCGAGCGTCTTGGACAGCCAGGTCTTGCCGACACCCGAGGGCCCGGCGAAGATGAACGACCCACCGGGACGCTTCGGGTCCTTCAGACCCGCACGCGTACGCCGGATCGCCCGGCTGAGCGCCTTGACGGCCTCCTCCTGTCCGATGACCCGCTTGTGCAGCTCGTCCTCCATCTTGAGCAGCCGGGTCGACTCCTCCTCGGAGAGCTTCACGATCGGGATGCCGGTCGCGACCGCGAGGACCTCGGCGATGAGCTCCTCGTCGACCTCGGCGACGACGTCCATGTCGCCGGCCTTCCACTGCTTCTCGCGCTCGCCCTTGGCGAGGATCAGCTTCTTCTCCTCGTCCCGCAGGGACGCGGCCAGCTCGAAGTCCTGGCTGTCGATCGCGCCCTCCTTGCGGCGGCGCACGTCGGCGATCTTGTCGTCGAACTCGCGCAGGTCCGGCGGCGCGGTCATCCGGCGGATCCGCAGCCGCGAGCCCGCCTCGTCGATCAGGTCGATCGCCTTGTCGGGCAGGAACCGGTCGGAGACGTAGCGGTCGGCCAGCGTCGCCGCCGAGACCAGGGCCTCGTCGGTGATGGTGACCCGGTGGTGCGCCTCGTAGCGGTCGCGCAGCCCCTTGAGGATCTCGATCGTGTGCGCGATCGACGGCTCCTGCACCTGGATGGGCTGGAAGCGGCGCTCGAGCGCGGCGTCCTTCTCGAGGTGCTTGCGGTACTCGTCGAGCGTGGTCGCCCCGATGGTCTGCAGCTCGCCGCGGGCCAGCATCGGCTTGAGGATCGAGGCCGCGTCGATCGCGCCCTCGGCCGCGCCGGCGCCGACGAGCGTGTGCAGCTCGTCGATGAACAGCACGATGTCGCCGCGGGTCTTGATCTCCTTGAGCACCTTCTTCAGGCGCTCCTCGAAGTCACCGCGGTAGCGCGAGCCGGCGACCAGCGAGCCCAGGTCCAGGGAGTAGATCTGCTTGTCCTTGAGCGTCTCGGGGACGTCGCCGCGGACGATGGCCTGGGCCAGGCCCTCGACGCAGGCGGTCTTCCCGACGCCGGGCTCCCCGATGAGCACCGGGTTGTTCTTGGTGCGCCGCGAGAGCACCTGCATCACGCGCTCGATCTCCTTCTCGCGCCCGATGACCGGGTCGAGCTTGCCCTCGCGCGCGGCCTGCGTGTAGTTGCGGCCGAACTGGTCGAGGACCAGGGACGAGGAGGGCGCACCCTCCTGCGGAGCCCCCGCGGCGGCGGTCTCCTTGCCCTGGAAGCCGGAGAGCAGCTGGATGACCTGCTGGCGGACCCGGTTGAGGTCGGCGCCGAGCTTGACCAGCACCTGGGCGGCGACGCCCTCGCCCTCCCGGATCAGCCCGAGCAGGATGTGCTCGGTGCCGATGTAGTTGTGGCCGAGCTGGAGCGCCTCGCGCAGCGAGAGCTCCAGGACCTTCTTGGCGCGCGGCGTGAACGGGATGTGCCCGCTGGGCGCCTGCTGGCCCTGCCCGATGATCTCCTCGACCTGGGCGCGCACAGCCTCCAGCGAGATGCCCAGGCTCTCGAGGGCCTTGGCCGCGACGCCCTCGCCCTCGTGGATGAGCCCGAGGAGGATGTGCTCGGTGCCGATGTAGTTGTGGCTGAGCATCCTGGCCTCTTCCTGCGCCAGGACGACCACCCTGCGGGCCCGGTCTGTGAACCGTTCGAACATATGCCTCATCGCTCCTTGCCGTGCCACACCGTCCCGCACCCGGCGGGGGCCAGGAGCGGTGGGCTTCGTCAGACGAACACAGTAGTCCCGCCTCGTTGCCGGACTCCCGTGCCCCGATCCGTGAGATGCGGACCGTCGTGACTGGTCAACCCCTGTGATCAGCCTACGTGTTCCCCTGTCGGCCCGTTAAAGCATTCGCCGACAGCGAACAGGGGGTTCCCCGCTCGCTGCCGGCGCATGCAGTGGTCTCGACAGGCTCGACCACCCGGTCTGGTCGGCAGCCTCAGTTGGCCGCGGCGTACGCCTCGCGCACCTCCGCGCTCACCCGGCCCCGCTCGGGCACCTCGTAGCCGTGCTCCCGGGCCCAGGCGCGGATGTCCGCGGCGGACGGGCCACCGTCGGCGGCACCGGACGCGGCGGAGCCCGCGGACTTCCGGCCGCTGCGTCGGCGACCGCCCGTACGACGGCCGTGGCCGATGTACAGCGCGAGGGCGTCGCGCAGCTGCGCGGCGTGCTCGTCGGACAGGTCGATCTCGTAGTCGACCCCGTCGAGGGCGAAGCTGACCGTCTCCGAGGCGTCGTTCCCGTCGATGTCGTCGACGAGGACGACGTTCACGCGTTGTGCCATTGGATGTGCCTTTCGAATTCCCAGGGAATCCCCGCTTGGGGGTGAAAGAACTTTAGGGAGTCGCGATTATGGTTGGCAAACCGGCGTGGACCGCGAAAACGCTCCGGAATGTCGAGGAAAATCGCCGCCGCTGGATTCCGCCGATTACCGCCGGTGGATATTCCGGTGGATTTCGGCGGCCTATTCCGGACGCAGCAGCGGGAACAGGATGGTCTCGCGCACGTTGGCGCCGGTGAGCAGCATGATCAGCCGGTCGACGCCGATGCCGATCCCGCCCGCGGGCGGCATGCCGTACTCCATCGCCTTGAGGAAGACCTCGTCGAGCTCCATCGCCTCCGGGTCGCCGCCCGCCGCGAGCCGGGACTGCGCCTCGAGCCGCTCGCGCTGGATCACCGGGTCGTTGAGCTCGGAGTAGGCCGCACCCAGCTCGACACCGTTGATGATCAGGTCCCACGCCTCGTTGAGCCCCGGCGTCGTGCGGTGCGGCTTGGCCAGCGGCTTGACCGCCTCGGGGTAGTCCATGACGAAGGTCGGCTGGGTCAGGGTGTGCTCGACGAGCTGCTCGAAGAGCTCGACGACGATCTCCGGCGCTCCCCACTGGTCCTGCAGCTCGACGCCGTGCTTGTCGGCGTACGCGCGCAGCGTGGCGGCGTCCGTGTCGACCTCCACCGGTGCGCCCACGGCCTCGGAGACCAGCTCGAGGATCGGCGCCTCGCGCCACTCGCCGTGCAGGTCGATCTCGGAGCCGTCCCGGCCGGTGATGGTGGGGCTGCCGATCGCCTTGTGGGCGGCCTGCACCAGCGCCTTGGCCAGCGCGATCATCGTGTGCTGGTCGCCGTAGGCCTCGTAGGCCTCGAGCATCGAGAACTCCGCGGCGTGCGTGGAGTCCAGGCCCTCGTTGCGGAAGGTGCGGCCGATCTCGTAGACGCGGTCGACACCGCCGATCATCGCCCGCTTGAGGTCGAGCTCCAGCGCGATGCGCAGCAGCATGTCCTGGTCCAGCGCGTTCAGGTGGGTGCGGAACGGGCGGGCCGCGGCGCCGCCGTTGGTCAGCTGCAGGATCGGCGTCTCGACCTCGATGAAGCTGCGCTCGTCGAGCGTGGCGCGCAGGCTCTTGAGGACCGCGGCCTTCGTGCGCACCATCGCCCGTGGCTCGGGCCGCACCATCATGTCGACGTAGCGCAGCCGGATCCGCGCCTCGTCCGACAGCGGCTTGTGCTCGTTCGGGAGCGGCCGCAGGGTCTTGGCGGCGATCGACCAGTCCCGGGCCTGCACGGACAGCTCGCCGCGCCGGCTGGTGACCACCTCGCCGCGGACCGCGAGCAGGTCGCCGAGGTCCACGAGCGCCTTGAACCGGGCCAGGGACTCCTCGCCGACGTCGGCCAGCGACAGCATCACCTGGAGCTCGGTGCCGTCGCCCTCGCGGAGCCGGACGAAGCAGAGCTTGCCGGTGTTGCGCAGGAACATCACCCGGCCGGTCACCGCGACCTGCTCGCCCGTGCGGGTGTCGGGGGCGAGCTCCTGCCCGTCGTACGCCGCCCGGACCTGCGCCAGCGTGTGGGTCCGCTCCACCGTGACGGGGTAGGCCGCACCGCCGTCCTCGAGCAGCCGCTCCCGCTTGCTCCGGCGCACCCGCATCTGCTCGGGGAGGTCGTCCTCCACGGGCTCGGGCGTCGCGTTCTGCGGTCGGTCGCTCATGCGGGAAAGCCTAGGCGAGAGCGTCTTGTGCCTGGGCGGCGCCATCTCGCCGCCGGTCCCAGACGATGCCGGCGACGAGGACCGCGAAGGCGACGGAGCCGACCACCCAGACCGCCGTCGCCGAGACCGGACCTCCCCACCACCACTCGCGATGGGCGTCGAGGTCGAGCCCGGAGACGTCCAGGCCGGTCACGTAGCGACGGATCTGGGTGTACAACGCCACGACGTGGGCGGTGGCGAGCAGCACCACCACCACGACGGACTGGACGGTCCCGAGGCGCAGGTCCCAGCCCCGGACCCCCAGCAGACCGATGCCGGTCAGGATCACCAGGAGCGGCAGCACGTAGCGAGGCTGGAAGCCCGCCCCCACGGTGAGCCCGCTGCGCCCCAGCACGTACAGGGGGTAGACGACCAGCGCGCTCACCACCAGGCCGAGAGCCGCACCCTTCCGGAGCGAGACCCGACCCAGCGACGCGAACAGGACACCTCCCCACACCGCCACCGTGGCGAAGCCGACGACGGCCGGGAACGTGGTGTCCAGCCATCCGGTGCCGCCCATCAGGCCGTAGCCGAGGCTCCCGAACCAGATCACGGGCAGCGCCTGGGCGTTGGTCACGGTCAGCTGCTTCCACGGGATCCCGGCCGGCTGGGCACCGAGCCCGGCCGTGACGGTGCTCGACTGGCCGGCGTGGAGGAAGAAGAACGCCGACACCAGGACGCACACCGCCATCGTGACCAGCACGACCGGTCGCCGGCGCAGCTCTGGGAGCCGCAGCAGCAGCACCAGGCCGACCGCCATCACGGTGAACAGGCAGGCGTCCCCCCGCGACCCCGCGCCCAGGACGGCCGACACCACGGCGAACACCTGGAGGGCCCAGAACCGCCGGCCCGTCGTCTCGAACGAGGCGTACAGGGCGGGCCAGAGCGTGGCCGCGCTCACCACCGCCCAGGAGCTCGGGTTCGTCGAGGCGAACAGGCTGAGCCCGAGGGGGACGGACGTCAGCACCAGGGGCAGCGCCGCCAGCACGCGGTGACGGCGCGGGAGGAGCAGCATCAGGGACCCGACCATCGCCACCGTGACCAGGCTGTTGAGCGCCCGCATGAGCAGCACCGACGTCTCCAGGTCGTGCGTCACCAGGGGGCTCATGACCGCGTAGAAGACCGGCGGGTAGAGGTGGTCCCAGTTGCCCTTGCTGCTCGGCGTGTTCGGCACCACGTCGTCGCGGAACGCGTTCTGGCACGCGGCACTGGTCGCGTTGACGAAGGCGTAGCAGGCGACCCCGGCCACCTGCACCGGGACCAGGCGGACCGCCGGGTCGTCGCGGACCGCCTCGCACCGGTCGGGCGACAGCCCACGCGCGCACCAGATGGACGACAGGTGGAAGTCGTCGTCGGGCGAGGACCCGGGGGCCGACGCCAGGCCCCACGCGAACAGGGTCAGGACGGCCGCCACCGCCACGATGACGGCGCGCAGCCGGGACGACCTGTTCACACGCGCCCGGGATCGTCGTGGAAGCACCCGCTCACCCTAGAGGCTGCAGCCGGTCGGCCCGGATCCGGCTGCAGGCCCCACCCTCAGTGGCCGGCGTTCTTCGCGAACTGCCGGTTGAGCGGCTCGTCCGTCCCGATGAACACCCGGCCGTAGTGCGGGACGTACGGGTCGTACTCCGGCGTCAGCCACCGCCCCTTGATGAGCTTGTGCTCCCACGGGTGCGTGATCGCGACGCGGGTCTGCGACTCGAAGTGGTACGCCGTCGCGTTCACGACCCACACCCGGCTGTAGCCCGCCCACGCCATCTTGAAGGAGAAGTCGACGTCGTTGTAGTTGACCGGCAGGGTCTCGGTGAACCCCCCGACCTCGTCGTACGTCGACCGCCGGAACGCCAGGCAGGCCCCGGTCAGGCCGGAGCACTCACGGCTTACAGCGAGCACGTTCGCGGCCCCGACCCGGGTCTTCGGGTGCTGGTAGAACATGTGCGAGAAGTGGTTGCGCCAGAAGGCCAGCCCCGCGTGCTGGATCGTGTCGTCGGAGTAGAGCAGCCGCGCCCCGGTCAGGCCCACCCCCTCGTCGAGCAGGGGGCCGCAGAGCCGCCCGATGAAGTTCGGTTCGGCGATCTCGGTGTCGTCGTTGAGCAGGACCACGATGTCGCCGTAGGAGGCGACCACGCCGACGTTGCACTTCTCCGAGAAGTTGAACGGCTTGGCGTAGCGCACCAGGTCGAGCTTGTCGCCGGCGATCTCGCGGAGCTCCCGGAGCACCGACTCGGGGGTGTCGAGGTCGTAGACCACCACGATGTCCAGGTTGTCGTGCCCGGCGCGCTCGATCAGGGAGCGCACCGCCTCCACCACGAAGACCCGCCGCTGGCCCCAGGCGAAGCCGTCGCCGCCGCGGGTCGGGATCACCACGCTGACCCGCGTGCGGGGGTCGAGACGTCGCTCCAGGTGGTAGGTCCCGGGCACCGGACCGAGCTCGACCGTCGCGTCGATGCCCACCCGGTCCACGTGGGCCTGGACGGCCCGCTGCCCCGCGGTCCAGGCGTAGGGCTTGGCGTCGGGGTCCTGCGCGGCCGAGCCGGGCGTGGCCCGCCAGTGGTAGAGCACCTGGGGCACGTGCACGACCTTGCGCGCCCGCTCGGTGACCCGGAGCACGAGGTCGTGGTCCTGCGACCCGTCGAAGCCCTCGTGGAAGCCGCCCACCTCCCGCACGAGGGCGGTGCGCAGCACGGACAGGTGGCTGGTGTACATCTGGCCCCGCAGCCGTTCGGGCGACCACGGCGGCTTGCGGAACGGGTCGTACTTCCTGCCCTGCTCGTCGATCTTGTCCTCGTCGGAGTAGAGGTAGTCGGCCTCCGGCTCGGCGTCGATCGCCGCCTTCATCGCGCGCAGGGCCCGCGGCACCAGGAGGTCGTCGTGGTCGAGGAGGGCGATGAACTCCCCACGGGCCGCGGCCACGCCGTCGTTCGAGGCGGCGACGATGTGCCCGTTGGTCTCCCGCTCGATGACGCGCACCCGCGGGTCCGCTGCCGCGGCTGCGCGCAGCACCTCGCGGACGCGTTCGTCGCGGGACCGGTCGTCGACCAGGATCAGCTCCCAGTCCCGGAGCTTCTGCTCCGTGACCGACCGGATCGTCTGACTCAGCAGGTCGACGTCGGGGTCGTAGACCGGCGTGACGATCGAGAAGAACGGGGCCGGCGAGCTCATCGGCCGCGCCGGAACGGGCTGGTGATCAGCCGGCCCACGCGCCACGTGGTCGACGCCTCCATGTCGCGGACCTGCTTCTGGAGGCGGTTGGCCCGGGTCCGCGACCGGCGCAGCCGGCCCTCGGTCCAGCGGAGCCGGTCGTCGGCGGCGGAGGCCCGGGCCTCGAGGCCGATGATGTGGTCGCGGGTCGTGAGCAGACGGTGCCGGAGGTCCTGCTGCTCGCGCATCTGCTCGGTGTAGGCGTCCTGCGCGCGGACGGCGTCCAGGGGGATGGCCGGGATGACCCGGGGGCGCGGTGCGGGCTCGCTGTCGGGGTCGGCCCGGCGGGCGGTGAGGACGAACTGGTAGTGCAGGGCGTCCGGCTGGTGGCGGACCCACTCGACGAGGGTCGCCGGGATCCGGTCGGGCTCGAGCTCGACCTCCACGCCGAGCGGGTCCGCGACGGTGGCCCGGAGGTCGTCGACGGCGAGCCCGACCCCCTCGAGCAGCTGCAGGAGGCTGGTGCGCGTGAAGAAGTGCAGGTGCGTGCGGTCCAGCAGGCCGGCCTCGGTGTAGGTCCACCGGCCCTGCAGCAGGGCCAGCCGCAGCGCGCCGTGGGCGACGTTCGGGACGCTCAGGACCAGCCGACCGCCCTCGCGGAGCAGCTCGGTGGCCTCCCGCAGGGCCCGCTCCGGCTCCCGGAGGTGCTCGAGCACGTCGGCGAGCACCACGACGTCGAAGGAGGCGGCCTCGAAGTGGTCGAGGAGCGAGGAGGTGTCCAGGTCGGCCACGACGACACGCTCGAGGTCCGCACGCGCCTTCTCGGCGGCCTCCTCGTCCCGGTCGAGCCCGCTCACGCGGTTGCCGGTCTCCTGCAGGAGACGACCCACGTCGCCGTCGGCGCACCCGACGTCGAGCACGTCGTGACCCGACCCGACCAGCTGCACGACCTGGAAATGGCTGTCGTTGGGGTTGCTCGGCTCGATGTCCACTCGGTAGCGCGACATGCGGCCCCCTTACTGTCCTTGCGGCGGCGCACACCGGCCTGGGGCAGCGCCTCGACCCGGAGCACCCTACCCGGACTCTCAGGTCTCTCTCAGGACTGGTTGCGCCCGAAGGCGATCTCGAGGCCGATCAGAGTCAGCCACGGCTCGTGCTCGGTGAACACCGAGCACTCCTCGACGACCAGCGGCGCGAGGCCTCCGGTGGCGATCACGGTGAGGTCGCCGGGCGTCATCCGGAGCTCCTCGGTCATCCGTCCGACGATGCCGTCGACCTGGGAGGCGAAGCCGTAGAGGACCCCGCTCTGCAGGGCCTCCACGGTGTTCTTGGCGATCACCGAGCGGGGCCGCAGCAGCTCGACCTTGCGCAGCTGGGCGCCGCGCCGGCCCAGCGCCTCGAGGGAGATCTCGATGCCGGGCGCGATCGCCCCGCCGACGTACTCGCCGCGGACGCTGACCACGTCGAACGTGGTCGCGGTGCCGAAGTCCACGACGATCGCCGGACCGCCGAACAGCTGCGAGGCGGCGAGCGCGTTGATGATCCGGTCGGTGCCGACCTCGCGCGGGTTGTCCATGAGGACGGGTACGCCGGTCCGGACGCCCGGCTCGACGATGACCTGCGGGACGTCGCCGTGGTACATCCGCAGCATGTCCCGCCACTCGTGCAGGACCGCCGGGACCGTGGCGCACACGGACACCCCGCGCAGCGCGCCCGGGACCGGCGAGTCGCTGAGCAGGCTCTTGAGCAGCACGCCCCACTCGTCGGCCGTGCGCCGCTCGTCGGTGGCCACCCGCCAGTGGTCGACGACGTCGCCGTCGTCGAGGAGCCCGATGGTGGTGTGGCTGTTGCCGATGTCGGCGCACAGCAGCGGGGTCACGGGCGCAGGTCCATCGCGATGTCGAGCACGGGCGCGGAGTGGGTGAGCGCGCCGACCGCGATGTAGTCGACGCCGGTCTCCGCGACCTCCCGGGCCCGGGCCAGGGTCAGGCCGCCGGACGCCTCGAGCCGGGCCCGGCCGGCGGTGACCCGCACGGCCTCCGCCATCTGCGCGGTCGTCATGTTGTCGAGCAGGATCTCGGGGGCACCCACGTCGAGCAGCTCGCCGAGCTGGTCGAGCGTGGTCACCTCGACCTGGACGGGGAGCCCCGGGTAGCGGGCGCGCACCGCGTCGTACGCCGGCACCACCCCGCCCGCCGCGAGGACGTGGTTGTCCTTGACCAGCGCCATGTCCGACAGCGTGGCCCGGTGGTTGACCCCGCCGCCGCAGCGCACGGCGTACTTCTCCAGCGCCCGGAGCCCCGGGGTGGTCTTGCGGGTGTCCCGGACCCGCGCGTCCGTGCCGGCGAGCGCGTCGACCCACCGGGCGGTCGCGGTCGCGACGCCCGAGAGGTGGCACAGGAAGTTGAGCGCGGTGCGCTCGGCGGTGAGCAGGTCGACCACGCGACCGTGCGCCGACAGCACCACGTCGCCGCGCCGGACCAGGTCGCCGTCGGCCGCTGCTCGCTCGACGACGACGTCGGGGACGGCCAGGCGGAGCGCCAGCTCCGCGACGGGTA